>JBDTEK010000374.1:0-10632 GCA_039922575.1 Ginsengibacter sp. | reverse complement strand
CGGATATGTTCTATCACTGGAAATTTGGAATAAAGCAAGGTTAGATAACAAGAGCCGTATGAGGTGAGAATCTCAAGTACGGTTCCGTGAGCGGCTTGGGCTGAAATGCCCTTGCCTACTCGACTTTTCAAGAAAAAAAGAAAGGTAAAAAGAAATTGGAAAAAGTCTATAAAGTCGGGAAACACCTCCTAATATTAAAAAATTATTCAACTAATTTAAAAAAGGATAGTATGATTTTTTCCCTTTTCGCCTTCTTGCAACACCCATTTTAAAAACTCATCTCAATAAAATCAATGTTTCAGCCGACGATTTTAAAAAGTGCGGAAGTCAGGTGGTGGTGTTTATTTTTTTTAGAAATTTTGGGGAATAGAAATGAAAAGCCATCTTTTGAAAACGTTTAATAATATTATTTGCCTGCATAAAAAAACCTGCATAAAAAAATATTCTTTCATGCAGGTTGTATTTAATTTAGACCAATCAGCATATTAAAACCAACTTCCCGTCCATCTTTCGCCAACCACATTTCCCATTTTCCTTTTTCTTCTGGCCGCCTTCTTGTTGTGAATAAACATAGAAACGAACATAAGCGGAATAAATAAAATAGTTAGAGGCGGAATGCCCAACATAGATATCCATTTTCCTCCAAACTGCCTGCGCATCGGACGTCTCAATCTTTCTGCAATTAAGTACATGCTTGGCACCATTATTAATGTCATGAAAAAGGCGAATGCCAACCCAAATATAATGGTCCACGCAAGCGGTTTCCAGAACCGGGCGCTATCGCCACCGAAGAAAATATGCGGATTCAGATCGGTGAACATGGTAACGAAATTGATATTGAATCCAATACCGAGCGGTATCAGCGCAAAAATGGCTGCAAGCGCGGTGAGCAATACCGGTATGATCCTTATTTTACCTGCCTGAATCACGGCTTCGCTGGTTTTCATGCCGCGCGCTCTTAACTCATCGGCAAAGTCAACAACCAAAATTGCATTTTTTACTACAATACCTGCCAGGCCTACAATTCCAATACCTGTCATTACTACTGAAACCTGCATTCCCGTAATTGCAAATCCGAGTAATACCCCAATGATACTGAACATTATTTCAGTTAAAATAATGACCGATTTACTTACTGAATTAAATTGCAGAACGAGAATAAATAATATCAGCATCAGTGCTACAAGCAAAGCTTTACCCAGAAAAGCACCTGTTTCAGCCTGTTGTGCGCCTTCACCTGTTTGTGTGATTGTTACGTTTGGTCCTTGTTTATTGTAATTATTTATAGCTGTTGACAACCTCGCATTCACCTCTGTAGGAGTATAACCGGAAAGCACATTTGAAAATATCGTGATCACTCTTTTCACATTTTTTCTTTTTATACTTCCATAGGTACTTGTGTAATCCACATCTACCAAAGAACTGATAGGAATTGATTTCACCTGGCCGCCACTCGCCATATCACGAAATACGATCTTCATATTCAATAAATCCGAAAGGCTCTTTCGTTGCAATTCCAAATTGCGAAGCTGAATTTTATATTCATCTTCCCCATCTTTTATTTTGGATACTTCCTGCCCGAATAATGCCGTGCGGATTTGCTGGCCTATTTGAGCCGTTGAAACTCCTTCTATCAATGCACGCTCACGGTTTACAGTTAAAGTAATTTCCGGATTGGTGAGATCCACATCTAATTTTAATTCTTCAACACCCGGGATCTGCAAACTATCGAGATACGCTTTTAAGCCGGTAGCGGTTGAAGTCAGCAAATCAAAATCTTCACTTGCCACTTCAATATTGATCGGAGGATCTGTTGGGGGGCCGCTGCTTTCCTGAGCTACAGAAATCTGCGCACCTGGAATCCCTTTGACAACCTCCCTTATTGAATCCAGGTAGGGTCCGGTAGAAACACCATCGCGCTTTTCATATTCAACAAATGAAACCTGCACCCTGCCCAGGTTTGGCTGTGTGCTTCTATCGCCGCTACTGGGGTCAGAAGCGCCAACAGCTACATTAGAAATAACACTTTCCACAATGCGATTGTGTTTTCCTGAAGGGCCATTAAGCACTTTGGTTACGCGGTTTTCTATAACCCTTGTCAACGAATCAGTATAATCCACCGCACTTCCAACTGGCAATTTTAAATAAACATAAATGAAATTAGGATCACCCTGTGGAAAGAAAACAACAGGCACTTTTCTAACGGCAAAGAATACCACTGAAAGAATAAGTAATAAAAACGTACCTGCCAATAACCAAACAGGCCTCCACTTAGCAACCGCCCACCTCAGTAATTTTTCATAACTACGCATGATAGCAGGCAATACATTATTTTGAAACTTGTGTATAAGATCTTCGAAAATATATTTGTTTAAAACAACAACAATGGCAAAGAAAATAAGCAGGTTTCCTACAAAAGGAATATGTACAAGGTCGAAGAAAATACCCGCTGTCAATGGTATTAAAAATGCTTTATTTTTGAAGATCGCTGATTTTCTTTTCACTTTTCCCTCTTCCGGGTGATTCATAAAGTCAACCGCAAAAACCGGGTTCATAATAAATGCCACTACCAGCGATGCGGTCAATGTAAATATGAGCATTGTGGGCAAATAGATCATAAACTTCCCGATAATACCGGGCCAAAAGAGCAACGGAAAAAATGGCGCAAGCGTAGTAAGAGTACCGGAAAATACAGGAACAAAAATTTCACCTGCCGCCATTTTAGCGGATTCAGTAGATGATAGCTTTCCTTTATTTTCCATAAAGATCCGATGTGTATTTTCTATCACCACTATAGCATCGTCCACAATAATACCAAGGCCAAAAAGCAATGCAAACAGAACGATGAAATTTAAGGTAACATCTGATCCTGTTATCAGAGCGGCGGCCGGCAGAAATAAAAACGCCACGAACATACTCAGCGGTACCGAAAGCGCTACAAAGAATGCATTAGTAACGCCCATAAAAAACATCAGAATTAATAACACCAGCACAAATCCAATGACAATAGAATTGACCAGGTCATTGAAAGAAGTCCTGGTGGCACGACTTTGATCACCTGTAATTACCACATCCAAATTTGCAGGTAAAATAGTTGCCTTTAATTCCTCAACGGTTTTCTTTACATCATCCGAGGTTTGAATTAAATTTTCTCCCGCCCTTTTTATAATGTTTAGCGTTACCACATTTTTGCCATCAAGCCGCGCATAACTTTCGCTCGTTTTAACCGTATCTTTTATTACCGCTATGTCTTTCAGGTAAATGGGCGCTCCGGAAGTATTGCGCACAATAATTTTTTCTATGTCAAACGCGTTTTTAAACTGGCCTTTTATCTGCAACGTGCGCTTCATATTTCCCACATCCAGTAAACCTCCGGAAATATCAACGTTCTCTCTTTTCACCGCATTAGCAATATCATCAAAGGTGACACCCGCACTTTGCATTTTATAATTATCCACATTTATCTGAAACTCTCTTTCAGGCGCACCTACAATATCAACACGCGTAATTTCAGGTAGTTCTTCTAATTTATCTTTGGAATCATCGGCAAATTTTTTCAAACTCATCATGTCGAAGTTGCCACTAAGGTTTACAAACATGATTGGAAATTCAGAGAAACTCACCTCCTGCACGTTGGGCTCCTGAGTCAGGTCTGTAGGTAAATCTTTCTTTGCTTTATCAACGGCATCCTTAGTTTTTTGAAGGGCAACTTCTGTTTTTACATCTGTTTCAAACTCAACGGTTATGGCCGAAAAATCCTGTAACGACGTACTGGTGATTTTTTTTATCTTGGCTCCGGTAATTCCTTTTATTTGTTTTTCAATTGGCCTGGTTACCAGGTTTTCCATGTCTTTTGGCGAATTTCCTACGTTGATGGTTTGTACAAAAATGGTAGGAATTACAATGTCAGGAAACTGCTCTTTAGGCAACGTCACAAATTCAAAAATACCAATCACTGATACAAAAACGATCAGCAAATAAATAGACGTTTTGTTTTTAATAGACCAGGTGGTTGGTTTAAATTCTTTATATTTTTCACCCAGTTTTTCTAATGAACTCATAAATTTTCTGTTTTGCTTTTATCTAAAGCTGTTTCGTTTTTATTTTCGCCTATTAATTAACGGTAATTAGCTGCCCGTCAAATAATCCCTGGAAGCCTGCCGTAATTAATTGGTCTCCTTCCTGCAATCCCTGTTTAATTTCAATTTTGTCGCCATACAATTGTCCGATAATTACTTTTCTTTTTCTGGCAATTTCTTTATCTCCTTCTTTAGCAGCCACCAGTACATATTTACCATTTTCGTCTGTTTGTAATGTATTTAAAGAAATAGCTACAGAATTAGGCGCAGTGTAATCAAGAATTTTTACCAGTGCAATTTGATTGGGGCGCAAATTATATCCTGGCGGGACTTTCGCCTCTGCTATAATGCCTCGGGTGGTAGTTCCTATTGCCTGGCTTATAAATGAAATTGTAGTGTTAAAAGTTTTATTTATATCAGGTATCTGCACAATTACAGGTGTTCCTTTTGAAATCTTTCCTGCATAATTTTCAGGTACAGTTACTGTTATTTTAAGGTCGGATTTATTGACGATTTTAATATAGCCGCCGGTTAATGGGTTACCATTAAACGTTTCACCAACATGTGCTGTTACCTCATCTACTACTCCGTTTACGTCACTATAGATATTACTTAAATTGGCTTGTTGCTGTGCAGTATTTACATTAGCTTGTATTGATTTCAATTGCCCTTCTAAAGATTCCACACTTGTTTTTGCCTGTAGCAATTGTACTTCAGTTCCGATATGCTGGTCCCAAAGATTTTTTTGACGCGAATAAACAGATTTTGCAAGATCAAGCTGAGCTTTTACACTATTCATTTGTGATCGTATAGCAGCTACACTTTGCAACTGTACAGAATTATCCAGTTTTAAAATAAGCTGGCCTTTGCGTATCGCATCACCTTGCTTTACATAAATGGCTTTTATTTGTCCCGGCTGCCCGCTTGGTGTTATGTAAGAAATGTTTTGCGCATCTACCTTTCCCTGCAGATCAAGATAATGTTTAAAATCTTCTTTTTTAATGCTTGTTAAAGAAACTAATTTCGCTTTTTGCTCAAGCGCTGCACTGGTATCGGTTTTAGCTATATTCTTTTCCAGCGCCATAATTTGCTCATCAAGTTTTTCCTTTTGTGTTTTGAGTTTTTGAAGCTCCACCTTCTTGTCGCCCAATGTGCCTTCTTTTTCTTTTTTACCGGTATCTCCACATGAAGAGGCAATTGCCATAAACAGAATTAGCAATCCGGCGTTCGTTATTTTTTTCATTTGTTATAAGATTATTTGTTGCTTGATCTTTTTGTTTTCTTTGTAATTAAAGTTTTCCTGCCGCTGTCAGATAATCAATTTTTGAAATGATGGCATCGTAAAGCGAACTATAATAATTGTTTTGCGAGGTAATGAGATCCGTCTGCGCTGTAGAAATTTCCTGGTTGCTGCCCAGTCCCTGCTCATATTTTAACTTTGTAGAATTATAAACCTGTTGTGCCAGGTCAATATTCCTTTTCTGGGCATCCATGGTAATTAAAGCTGATTTCATATTGATTCTCGATTGCGCCACATCATTATCTATCGAGGATTTTAACAGGCTTAAATTGTTGTTCATTTTTTCAAGATCAATTTTAGCCGCTGCGATATTAGAATTTTTGAGGCCGCCATCAAAAATGGGAATATTGATTCTTAATGCTACAAATGAAGAAGTAAAATAAGTGCCTTTAAGAAAATCAAACTGCTGCCTTTGGGCGCTTTTACTGTAATTTGCAGCAAGGGAAACAGTAGGCAATTTACTCAGCCGATATCTTTTCACATTGTAATTGCCAAGCTCCATCAGTGTTTCCAATTGTTGGTATTCTTTCCTGTCCTCATACCTGTAATCTTCCCCAAGAATATTTGATTTTAATTCTTCATCCGAAAGTGTATCCGTGAGTATTAAAGAATCACGCAGAGGCAAATTCATCAAAAATTTTAAGCCTTCCTTCCCTGCGTCAATCTGGTTTTGCGCCTTTAATTTCTGGGTTTGAAGGTTGATCAATTGAACCTGCACTTTATCAACATCTAATTTTTCGGCAAATCCATTTTTATAAATTTCGCGCGTATCATGAAGCAGCTTTTCATAATTGGCAATGTTGGCATCCAGCGTTCCTATTTGCTTTTGGCCAACTACCAGTTGATAGTAAATTTTATAAACATTCGCTTTTATCTGTTCCTGTGTAACCTCTGCAGCAAGCACTGCATTTTTTATGGAAGCCCTTCTTGCCTGCAAGCCTACGAAAACCTGTCCATCAAATAAAAGCTGATTGAAATCCACTCCTCCATTTAAAGAATACTTAGAACCAAATCCAATACTTAAATAATTATAAGTTCCCGGAGCTACAATAGGTTCTCCATTACCACCTTTCACCTTGTTATCAGTCAGTACCCCATATACAGCGGGCGAAATAAAATCCTGAATAGTTTGGACCGCTACATTAGGATTATAGCTCAGGCTGCCATTTGCAGAAAGATGCGGAAGCGCGGCAGCAGTAATTCCTTTATTAGTTTGCTCCTGCGATTGAATGTCCAGCAAAGCATTCTTTACCTGAACAGCATTTTTCGCGGCAAAATCAACTGCCTCTTTTGCAGTAAAGGCGTGCGTTTGCGGAATATCTTTATTTTGTTGTGCATTTACTATAACACCGGAAAAGGCAAGTAAAGCGGTTAAAATAAAAGTTGAGATAGGGTTTGTTTTCATTGTTCCGTTTTTTTGATACCGTTTTTTTCTGATCGCTCTTTTTGATATTTAGAAATTAATTTATTGCCTTTGAGAGTTACCATTCCAAAAAGAAAATATTCCATCATCTCTTGTTGAAGCACTACCAAAGAATATTCGCTCCTGGGAAATACCTCTTCGTTAAAAGGAAGCATCAGGTTTTCTATCCGCACCTTTGCTATCATATCTGCATCCAGTTCTTCCCGATACAATCCTTCTCTCTTGCCTCTTTCGATATTATTTTTAATGATTTTAAAAAGAAAATCATATTTATAATCCGAAAACTTTTGAAATGTTTGTGGATATCCTCTTTTTATGTCAAATAAAATAGCAGGATTCATGTTGATCATAATGTGCTGAAAATTTTCAATGGCCAGGAAAATCTCATGCACCGCATTTTCTGACTGGATCTGGCTTTTATGGCAACAAATTTTATTGAAATCAAGCATGTCAATGATCACAGCATCTACCAATTCATTTTTATCCGAAAATGACTGATATATCGTTTTCTTTGAAACGCCTAATTGAGAAGCAATCTCATCCATGGTAACTGACTTTACACCATAACGGCGATAAAGCTCATCCGCCTTTTGTTTTATTCTGTCTTTTATTTCCATTGCGGCGGCAAAACTAAGGAAACTATTTATGTTACCAAAGTTTCCATAAGTTTTTTTGACAAAATTGTGATTTGTGGGGATGAATGGCAAAAGATTTGGCAGAGTATCTTATAATAAAATATTTGAAATTCCATTTAAATAAGCACAAGGCATACCTTTGAAACTCAATTTTGTTTTTTATGAAATCAAGCGTTCGTTATCATAAACCTATCCAGTATTTTTTGCAGGGTTTATTAATTCTTGGGCCGGTATCCATTACTATTTATTTCATTTACCTGGTTTTTGATAGAATTGACAGCATCCTGCGGCCTGCTATCAATATTCCCGGTTTGGGATTTCTTATCATCATTGCTTTTATCATTCTCACGGGGTACTTAAGTTCCTTTTTTGTAATGGGAAGAATATTGTCTTTGGCGGACAAGATGTTGGAAAGAACGCCCGGTATTAAGTTAGTATATTCTTTTATAAGAGATTTTTTTGAAGCCTTTGCAGGAAATAAAAAGAAATTCACACACAATGTACTGGCGAGTGTAGATGATACGGATGTGTGGCGCGTAGGATTTATTACGCAGGAAGATATGAGCAGTTTTGGCATGGAAAATTATGTAGCGGTTTATTTGCCTATGGCTTATTCAGTAGCGGGAAATGTTTATATTATACCAAAAGAAAAAGTTCGTCCTTTAACCGGTATCAGTTCTGCGCAGGCAATGAAATTTGCGGTGAGTGGCGGCGTTACCCAAACCATCAGTGATGGAATTGACGATCACATCATTGAAGCCGTTTCATAAAATGAAATTCTCTTGAAAAAAATTATTTTACTCTGCTGCTTCCTTTCTATTGTTTCGCAATGTTTTTGCTGGGGATTTTTTGGCCATAAAAAAATAAATTATTACTCAGTCTTTTTGTTACCGCCTCAAATGCTGGTCTTATATAAACCTAACATTGTATTTATTACTGAGCATGCGGTAGATCCTGATAAAAGACGATATGCAATTGCTCCGGAAGGCCCAAGGCATTACATAGATTTGGATAATTATGGAAAATATCCTTATGAAAATTTACCAAGAAAGTGGAAGGATGCAGTGGCAAAATTTGGTGAAGATTCGTTAAACGCAAGTGGAATAGTACCCTGGCATGTGCAGGTAATGCTAAACCGGTTGACAAAAGCTTTTAAAGAAAAGAATTTCTCTTCCATTATGAAAAACAGTGCGGAAATAGGGCATTACATCGCAGATGCTCATGTACCACTTCATGCAAGCAGCAATCATAACGGGCAGCATACTGGCCAAAAGGGAATACACGGTTTTTGGGAAAGTAGAATTCCCGAATTGCTGGCTGAGAAAGAATTTGATTTTTTTCTTGGAAAAGCTGAATATATAAAAAGCCCTGAAAATTTTATTTGGGACAGGGTAATGGAAAGCGGCCTGGCAGCAGATTCTGTTTTACGGTTTGAAAAAGAGTTATCCGTTAAATTCCCTGGTGATTCTAAATACGCTTTTGAGAAAAGAAATAATGTAATCATTAAGCAGTATTCTTCTCATTATTCAAAAGCGTATAATAAAATGCTGAACGGAATGGTGGAGCGCCGGATGAGACAATCCATATTTGCCATCGCCTCTTTTTGGTACACCGCCTGGGTAAATGCCGGCCAGCCGGATCTTACGGATTTATCAAAGAGAACATTTTCCGTTAGCGATCTAAAAGAATTTGAAGAACTAAATGATAGTTGGAAGAACAGCAATAAAATAAAAGGAAGGGAGCATGAGTAAGGGTAGGAAGTATTGAGTAATGAGTAGCAAGTAGTGAGAAGCAACCAGGAAGCAAGTCATAACCAAAAATAAATTGAAATAAATTTGGCAACCAAAAAGATCAACAGGAAGAAATAGTGGGAATGTCACTCAATGAGCAAAAACTCTGTTTCTATTCCATTATATTTTTTCTTTGTAAGTTTGTTTCGGTTCGGTTTAAAAAAGTGATTATATGAATACTGTGAATATTAAGTTGTACCAAATTTTAAAAAATGATTTTCATTTAAGCGATGACAAACGCTACAGAATATAGGCAGGTTATAAATGATGTTGCGGGCAAATACACTTTTTTTTCCGGATTTAAAAGCAGTATAAACGAAGATTTATTGAGGCTGGAGATGAAATAAGTCTCTGAAATAATAGATAATAAAGCAGCTCTTCTAAAATGGTTTATTGGCTGGTTAATAGTTCTGGTATTAATGATTATGGGGATTTATTTAAAAAGCTAACCTCAAACACTTTCTAACAAACGAATCACGCACCTCTCCCCATTTATTAAGCTAAGAATATCAATATAAAAATATGATTTACAATTTCAATGCAGGCCCGGCGATACTTCCACAACAGGTTTTGGATGAAGCTTCTAAGGCAATTATCAATTTTAATAACAGTGGATTATCCATTTTAGAGATAGGCCATCGCACACCCCTTTTTGAAACCGTGATGAATGAAGGCAGATCATTGGTAAAAGAATTAATGAATTTAGACGACGCGCATGAAGTATTGTTTTTGCATGGTGGAGCCACGGTTCAGTTTATGCAAATACCTATGAACCTTTTGGATAACGGGGAATCTGTTGCCATTGCAGATACTGGCGTATGGAGTACCAAAGCGATAAAAGAAGCTAAGCTTTTTGGAAATGTTGATGTAGTGTGCAGTTCAAAAGAAAGTAATTATAATTTTATTCCAAAAGGATTTGTAGTGCCAGATAGCGCTAAGTATTTTCACATTACCAGCAACAATACTATTTATGGCACTCAATGGCAACAAATACCAAAAGTGAATGTTCCATTAATTGCGGATATGTCGAGCGATATTTTCAGCAGAAAGCTCGACTTTAACTCTTTTGATCTTATTTACGCCGGAGCGCAAAAAAATATGGGCGCAGCAGGAACTAATTTAGTGGTGGTAAACAAAAATATTTTAGGGAAAATTAATCGTGCTATTCCGCCAATTATGGATTACACAAAACATATAGAGGCAAAAAGCATGTTGAATACCCCACCGGTTTTTGCGGTGTATGTTGCTATGCTTACGCTAAGATGGCTTAAAGAAAATGGAGGAATTGCTGCAATGGAAAAAGCCAATAACCAGAAATCTGAATTGCTTTACAAAGCTGTTGACAGAAGTGAAATATTTAAAGGCTCGGCGGTAAAAGAAGACCGCAGCAAAATGAATATATGTT
>JBDTEK010000373.1:0-9090 GCA_039922575.1 Ginsengibacter sp. | reverse complement strand
ACAGTTTATTATTCAAAACGTAGTCAAAACTTTTATTTTTTTATTCCTGTCTTTCGCCGTGGAAATTAAATGTTCGACGCCATGCTTTTTTAGTGCTACCATGGGCTCACTTTACCTATTTTATTTTTCTTTGGGTTAATTCAGGCTTAACATCCCTCACTTGTTTTGGCCAAACAATTTTTTTAAATAAAATCACACGTTTTTTCTATCATTGAAAAGTTTCAATCTTTTCTTTACCCAGAATTCTACAATTGAATGCAGTATGGCATTATATCAGAAAAAAAGTCTTTTTTTAAAACCTTATTAATCTTTCTATTTTTATCCATATATTCTACTTGGGCAACTGTTAGAAATGTAACCAGCACAAAAATAAATTCTTTATTATGATCTTTTAAATAACAAATAAAGGGTGGAGTAACGTTAAGAAAATTATCTTCCTCTATTTCAACAGTCTTATATTTTACATTGTATTCATCAAAAATCTTGATTAATGAATTAAGACTTGTAATGATTTTTTTTTCTGTAAAAGTTTCCTGCATAGGAGGAAAGAATTTGAATTTTAGTTCTTTTACAATAGATAAAGCAATGTTCAAAAGTCTTGCGCGATAATTTTTTGCCATAAAAAATATTTTATTGGATCAATCAATTATTTTACAAAGCTACTTTCTAAAAACCTACTATAATTACGTTTTGAGAAAAGCTGCGGGGAATTAAAAGATTTTCCACCATTTATATTTTTCATTTCTGCATCATTCATTTCTTCAAAAAATAATTTATCAACCATTTTCCCTTCATGTTCATATAAATAGGTCTTTTGCTTCTTACAATACATAATCGGAAACCCTACTTCTTTCATTTCATGAATGAATTTTTCTGCACCCGACTTTGAAAGGTTCAGTTTTCTTGCGAGAACAGTAATATTGCCCGTAGCCTTTTTACGAATTAACTTATCAATAAACTGAACTCGTTCAATGTATTTGTGTAATGACATAGTTTTTAATTTTAAGTTTATTTATAATGTTCAAAATCAATTTCATTTTCCTACTGAAGTGGTTTTTACAATACTGTAATAAATCCTTTGCAACAATCGCCTGTTTTTGGTGATAACAAGCGCCTCAGCCTTCAGGCCGTTTTTGTATTGAATATGTTTTCCTAAATTGGTGGTAAGCCCGTTGTCTAAGTTTACTGTCGCATAAAATCCGCTATCAGTAGCTATTTTTGAAATGAAGTTTAAGTTGCCTTTGACGAAACCCACTTCTTCATAAGGATAGGCATCAAAGCGTAGTTGCACCTTCATGCCGGTATCTACCTTTCCAAAATTATTTTGAGGCAGGTTGATTTCCATAAAGAATTTACTGTTATCAGGATTAATATATCCTAATAATTTTCCCTGTTGTATAAATTTGTTTTGCTGCATGGGTATAGAAAAAAACACGGTGCCAGCCAGGGGCGATTTCAATATATATTTTTGTTTCCAATCGTCCACACTGCTTTTTAAAGTTTGCAGCGCCTGTTCAAAAATTATCTTTTGCTGACTGGCATCATGATCTAATTGTTCCAGTTCTTTCAATTTGTCCCTCTGCTGGTTTTCGTTGCTTAAAATACCAGCGTTGTATTGCGGGATTGACATTTCTTTGCTGATGTAAGCGCTCGTAGCCACTCGGTATTCTTCGGGCGAAATTACTTTTTCGTTCAAAAGGATTTTGTTCATCCTTAAAGATTTTTCAGAGGAATCTTTGTCTTGTTTGGTATATGTTTTTTGCTGCTTTATAGTGGTGTTCATTGCCCGTAAAGCTGCGAAGTCTTTTATGAGCATTTCTTTTTTCCGATTATAAAAACCATTCAAAACATAGTCGTCATACTGTTGCCACGCAGTAGTAAAACTTTGATAAAGCGTTTGTATTTCACCGAGATTTTTATAATCTTTTTTAAAAAGGGCTGGAAAATTTTTAGTATCATCGGATTGCAATAGAGAAAGGCTACTGTCTATACATTCGGAAAGTCCAAGGATTTCTTTTGTATCAGCCGTGCTTTCTACCCAGCCGATTGTGCCGTCTTTTTTCATTTTATCTCCATTTTTTACAAACATTTTTATCAGCCTGCCTGATACCAAAGGAACAATTTCTTTAGGGGCATTATCGGCGGTTAATAATCCGGAGGTTTCAATAATATCCGGGTAACGGATAAACCAGGTACATGCGAAGAGCAGGCACAAGATGCCTGATATTAAAAGCAATGCCCACTTTTCAAGGAAACCGGGATGATGGCTGATAATTTCCTGGGCTGCCTCGGACCGTTGCCTGAAGGTGGTACCAAAATCCTCTTGCGCGTCTTGGTTGTTTGTGGGGAAGGATGCGGTAGTGTCCGTTATTGCCAGATCATTATCTTTATTCATAGTTTAAATTTCCGTTTTCAATTTTTACCCAATTCCAATTGATTTTTTACCAGTTCATAATATTTTCCTTTTAATTTGGTGAGATCCTCATGCGTACCTTCTTCAGCAATCCTGCCTTTATCGAGTACTACAATCTTATCTGCATTTTTTACAGTACTTAATCGGTGAGCAACCACAATCACCGTCTTTCCTTTAAAAAAATAATCTAATTTTTCTACTATTTCTTTTTCATTATTGGCGTCTAATGAATTGGTAGCTTCATCAAAAAAAAGATACACTGGATTTTTGTACACTGCCCTTGCAATAAGTAACCGTTGCTTTTGACCCAGGCTTAAGCCTACACCTTCAGTTCCCAATTCGGTATAGAATCCGTTGGGCAATTCTTCAATAAATGGTAAAATATTGGCTATATCACAACTATTTAATAGTCTTTCATATTCAATATTTTCTTCTCCCACAGCTATGTTGCGGGCAATAGTATCGTTAAAAATATAACCTTCCTGCATTACTGCGCCGCAAACTTTCCGCCAGTAAGAGGGGCTGATATTCTCAAAAAACACTTCGTTTTTAATTTTTGGAGGCGCGGCTTGAAATGGACTGGCTTTTTCTGTGATTTTACCATTAAAGTTTTCTGGTTTGAACCCATATTTATTTTTTGTGTTTTCAATACCATTATACCCTCCTCCAACTCTTATCTCACCTTCATATTGCTGATATACTTTTAAAAGCAGTTTAAGCAAAGTGGTTTTTCCACTTCCACTTACGCCAACGATTGCAGTCACTTTTCCTTCAGGGATATACAAATCAATATGTTCAATTACAGGCTCATTACCTGCACCGGGATAAGTAAAAGATAAATTCTTTAAGAAGATACTCTTGTCTTCAGGCAGAAAATTGTGATAGATCTTTTGAGCATCTTCTTCATCATTCATTTGATGTATTTCATTTAAACGCTCCATACTTATCTTAGCATCCTGCGCGCTTTGAATAAAGCCCACCCATTGGTTTACGGGGCCGTTTAGCTGGCCGATAATGTATTGAACAGCGAGCATAGCGCCCAAAGTCAACTGGCCATCGATTACTAATTTGGCCACTATAAATGTAATGGCTATGTCCTGGGTATTATTAATTAAAGAAGCGCCAGCCTGTTGCCATTGATTATAATTCAGGTTTTTGAAATTCAACTTAAAAACGGAAGCCTGTATATTTTCCCAGTCCCAGCGTTTTTGTTTTTCAGCATTGTTTAGCCTGATCTCCTGCATGCCCTGGATAAGCTGTAGCGTGGCATTATTTTCCTTCGCAGAAAGATAAAAGGTCTGATAATTGATCTTGCGCCTGATCTTCAAAAAAAACCTGATCCAGGCAAAATAAATAATGGTGCCTGTTAAGAATATAAAAAATAATTGTACATTATATATCACTAACACGATAGCATAGACGATAAAATTGAACGCTGAAAACAGCGTGTTCAATGCCGAACCGGTAAGGAAATTTTGTATCTGCCTGTTATCATTAATTCTTTGAAGGGTGTCGCCCGTATGGTGTGAATCAAAATAAGACAAAGGAAGCCTGGTTATTTTGATCCAAAAATCAGAAAGTATCTGAAGATTAAGTATATTGGAAATACGCAACAACAGGCGGCTCCGGATAAAGTCAACTATGGTTTTGCTAAACGTTAGCATTAATTGGGCAATGAGCACAATGGTAACATATTGAAGATTTTGCGCATTAATACCGGTGTCCACGATACTTTGGGTAAGAAAAGGGAAGATCAATTGTATCAGCGAAGAAAATAATAATGCAGCCAATACCTGGGAAATCTGCCATCGGCTCTGTTTTAGATATTGCAACACAACAGACCAGCTCAGCGTACTTTTTTGTTCTCCCTCATGCTCATAAAAAGCAGGGGAAGGCTCCAAAAGCAAAGCGATGCCAGCCTCACCCTGCGGCTCCCTTTCCGAAGGGCGAGGGAGGAAAGAAGAAGAAATCCAATGATCAAGGAATTCTTGTTTTGTATAAGCTAGTATTCCTTTTGCCGGATCCGCAATTTTTACTCTATCCCTGTTGGAAATTGAAAACAGCACCACAAAATGATTTTGATTCCAATGGAGAATACAGGGAAGTGTCGCATCTTTTAATTGCTCATAAGTAAGCGTAACACCCCGCGACCTGAAACCTATTTTTTCTGCTGTCTCGCTTATTCCGAGTAAAGAAACACCTGCTTTGCTGAATCCTGCTTTTTGCCGGAGTGTCTCAACCGTATAATGCCTTCCGTAATATTTAGCAATCATACGAAGGCAGGTGGGGCCACAATCCATAGCATTTAATTGCCTGTAATAAGTGAAATGCATATTCTAATGTATGTTCCTTTTTAGATTGTTAAACAGGGATAATTAATTCAACTATAACCTTCAGCAATTGAAATTTAGAGTAAGAAAGTTCTGCAACTATTCCACAAATACGTTTTAAGTATAATCGTCTAAAAAAATCATTATTGTAACTATTCTTTCCACTTTCCCTCATAAGGATCATAGTTACACTTTGATGGTTTACCGAAAAGGACATCTCCTTTTGTATAGGCTCTGCAATCTGAGCATACATACCGTAATTCACAATCCTTACAGATCTCCGTCATATCTTTATTGATTCTTCCTATATCTTTAAAATCTTTATTCCGGGCCACTGTTAATAATGAGTTATGGGTTATATGCCCGTACCGTTTCTTCATAGAAGGGCAGTTTTTAATATACCCCTCCTCATCAATGGAAATTTTCCTGTTTAAACAACTATTGAAAAGCTTGTTTTCCATAAAACCCTGAATTGACGGAATAAGTAGTGTATACGGATTAATAACGCCACAATTGCCACAGGACGAAATCGACTGTTGGCTGTATTTGATTGTGTTGCCTGAAAGGGAATCCAAAGCCCCGGGCGAGGAATGGATAACAAATCGAATGTTTTTTCGTCTATCCGCTAATTGCACTAAAAATTCATGTGGCATTTCTTCGGAATCAAACTTTAAAAACAATTCAACATCTTTAAAACACCTTCCTTTTAACAGGGAAACTATCTGTCTGATAGCTTCCGGATCAGCTTTTTTATAAAATCTCAATTGAAGAAATTGACACCCGAGTACAGACAGTTCTGTTAAGGCTTTATCTAAAAAATCCCATCTGTCCCTGATATCAATAATGGCATTTGTGATTTCGGAAGGACTGTCCCAATAAACAGGAATGTCGGGAAATGCCTTAATATCATCGACTAAAGAAGCAATTCCTTCATCCAATAAAAATGATAAAAACTTATAAAATTGAAGTCTGCTGCTTTTGCCGTCCAACATTTCATCAATTTCACCAACCGTGCTTTTTTTGAAATAAGTAGCTAACTCATGATAAGAATTACTGATAAAAAAAATCCTTTTGCGGGATATATCACAAATAGAGGTACGTGAGAAACCTTTTACAAGCTGGCAATCCTCGAATATATACACATATTTAGTTTTGTTTTTTTCAAAAAAAGCTTGTTCCATAAAGAGTTCATTTAGAAGGATCAATAATTTTTGAAACCGGTTT
Organism: Ginsengibacter sp.; assembly: GCA_039922575.1. GTDB lineage: Bacteria > Bacteroidota > Bacteroidia > Chitinophagales > Chitinophagaceae > Ginsengibacter. Next base: position 3,123 of record JBDTEK010000373.1, on the reverse strand, counting down.
TTCCGGCCTGCTAAAATGCACTAAGGATTGGGTTTGCTCACTAAATTCCGTGTAATCTAAAGGATCACGCTGTTCCAGTTGATTGTAATAAATAAAATGGTAGAATAACGGAATATCTACTAGTATCTCTTCTCTTACCGGCAACGGTTTTAACGCTATCTTTTGTTTCATCGCTTTTGTTTTTTATAAACTTTCAGCTATCTTTTTCTCCAAATAATAATTGCAGGGTTGCGATACCATTCCAAATTGGCCAACCGGATTCACTTCCAGGAAATAATATTCATTGCTATCTGTTACGATCATGTCAATAGAGCCGGTATTTAATTTTAATTCCCACATCAAAAGGCTCAATTTTTTTTTAATTTTATCAGGCAACAGGTACGGAACACAGCGGGGCATGCAATCTGCTTCAAAATTTTTCCGGTTATCAATGGTGGTAGCAGCAGTTTCCTGGGAGAAAATGGCCATCGAATAGAATTTTTTCTCGAGGAAAAATATTCTTAATTCATATTGCTTGTGTATTTGCTTTTGCACCATTGAAGGGAAAAAAGTACCAGGTAAGCTATCAATAAAAGGTTTATTGATCTTCTCGGTGTAGCTATAGTACCCAAATTCGTTGGTAAATCTGTAAATACCGTTACCAATAGCTTTTGTGACCAGTTTCTTTTCCTTTTTTAAAAGAAACATCAGATCCTTTTTGGTAGAGATAATAAAGGATTCCGGGACTTTTAAACCACAAGAGTTTGCGATTTCCAATACAATTAGCTTATTAACGGTATTATGGGCCTGGCTGCCGATATTATGGATTCCTGAATTGGTTTCAAGCTTATGATAAAGGTATTCGATCATTTCTGTTGCCTCCTCCTTTAAATGTTTTTCTGCATAAGGGGAAGTTCCATGAAACAGGTTATCCAAACGATTGGGTGCGTAAAAAGGATAACCTTTTGAAAATCCTCTTCGCCTATGCCAAACACTTTTTACGACTTCTATAGAAAATGTATATCGTTTGTTATTTATCATAATGGAGAAACTACCAATGGGCACATCACATCCCAAAAGACAGTTCTTCTGATCGTCTGCGTTCAACCGAATGAATTTTTTCTTCATAGCGTAAAGCCATTCAGCTACCTGTCTCGAACTTCCATCATCTTGTCTGCTTAAAATTAAAATCATAGTCAACCTTCATCTTTAGTTTCTGATTCAATAGATGTTGTTGCAGAAATAGTATAATCGGGAGCATTAGAATTATGCCCCCCTGAAGATGGGTCAGAATTGCCTAATTGACCTCCCATAATTTTTGATAGAAATTCTGAGGATAGTTGGGTTCCATCTTTAATTTCAAATGGTTGTAATTTAAATTTTGGCTTTTTCATTATCACTTGTTTTTATTAAGAACAAGTTCCCATAATTCCTAATCAAAGAAAAATATTTGCGACAAATGAATCATATATCACGTTAAGTGTTTCTTTTTTTAAGTTAAGACGATTTTCATTTTGGAAAATAAATTGCATTTTTCGTAATTTTCCATAACAAAGTGACTATGCAAGCTAATAATCATATAAACAAAGTTTTCATTAAGGTGATTTCAGATTTCGAGAACTTTTACAATAGCAGAAGACTCTTTCTTCATCTGTTATTTTGGCTTTGCCTGTTATTGATTTATACCTTTGAATTATTGTTAGTGAATTCTGGTTTCAATATAAATATAGCGTTCGTTCTTGCTGTAAGGGAGGTCATGCAAAGTCTATTCGCTTTCTATTTCATTTGCTATTATGCAATACCACTTCTCTTACTTCCTGGAAAATACGTACAAGGTGTGATCGCCTTGCTTATCCCATTTATACTGGCACCCTTAATTAATTATTTAATCTTTATAATTTTAAATCCTATACTTCTTATAGATAAAGTATCCTCAGAATATGTAGAGAGAGGCTTATTTGTTGAAAATTTTAATTCCCTGTTTAGAATTCAGCCGATGATTATAAGTTTCATGCCTCTTGTTCTCAGAACAATGCCAGCCTTTGTAATGAAGCTTCTGGTAAGTACAGTAAGGTATTTTTACAATAGCAAGAGGCAGCAGGAAAGAGAGTACGAGTTGGAAAGGAGTAACTTTAAGTTGGAAATCAATTTTCTTAAATCTCAAATGAACCCCCATTTCTTTTTTAATACGCTGAATAATATCTATTCGTACGTTTATCTGAAAGATGAAAAAGCGCTTGACCTGATATCGAATCTTTCCGAGATTATGCAATATACTCTTTATGCTACCCGCGATTCCTTAGTTCCACTTGAACAGGAAGTGCGATTTTTGGAACACTATATTGGCCTCGAAAAATCGCGCTTCAACGAAAATAATGGAGCTATACAATTTGATTTCCACTATAGAAATATGGAGGGATTTATGGTTACTCCATTGCTACTTTTTCCATTTATAGAAAATGCTTTTAAGTATGGACCAGGCCATAATAAAAAAACCGGCTGGTTGTATGCCAGCGCTGAAATGAAAAACGGCAGCCTGTATTTTTTTGTCGAAAATAATAAGCCTGAACCTCATTATCGGCCTTCACCAAAAGATAAAGTATTTATTAAGGATCAACCTGCCATTGGAGGGATTGGAGTTTCAAGCACAGTGCGCAGGCTTTCGCTTTTATATAAAGACAAGCATGAACTTACTATTAATGACAATCCCAATGTTTACTCAGTTTCCCTAAAACTAAAATGCAGACAAGATGAACCGAAAGTTGCAATGCCTTATAGTTGATGATGAAATTATGGGAATCAGGTTATTGGAAGCTTTTGTCAATAAAATAAATTACCTGGAATTGGCTGGCAGTTTTGGTGATGCCGCAGATGCACTCAACTTCCTGGAAAATCAGGATATCGATATTTTGTTTACGGATATTCAAATGCCGGGAATGAACGGATTAGAGTTGATAAGATCATTGCCCCATCCTCCTGTTACTATTTTCGTTTCTGCACACAGGGATTTTGCTCCCGAAGGTTTTGAGACGGATGCGATTGATTATTTAGTTAAACCGGTAACCTTTCAGCGGTTTGAAAAGGCGGTTGAAAAAGCAAGAAATTATCTTCTTCTAAAGTTTGAAGCAGAAAAAAACACTACTG
>JBDTEK010000372.1:0-4871 GCA_039922575.1 Ginsengibacter sp. | reverse complement strand
GAGATTTAGGTATAAATACAGAGGCAGGCTTATTATTACTGTCTCTATTCCAATAAAAAATTATTTTATCAGGTAACGGCTCATTGCCTTCTACAACTGCTACTGAATTATTGATCATTGACCAGCCAGCGGATAGAACACCATTACGTATTTCTCCTATTTCGCTATCGCTAAAAAGCAATAAAGTTTTATCATTAATGCCTGCTCCTATAGAATCAACTCCGCTTTGCGGTATCGAAAATATACCATCACCACCAAACCATCCTGATGTTCTGATGAACAACTTTGTCCAATCCTCCGCAGCTTCTACCGTAAACTTTAGAGTAGTTAAATCTGTTGGTGTTGTATCTATAATAACGGGGTCTGGCGCCGCATTCATCACTCCACTCCCTTTTTTACATGAAACACCTGCAGTAAGCAACAGAATTGCTAAAGCGTACAGAGAGATAGTAGAATGTTTCATCTAAAATTTTTTAAAGCACTTCCAATAAAACTATCTAAAAAGATAATTTTTAATTATTCTTAACGAGGACTCGACACATAAGTAAATACAAATAACTCATGCGTGGACAAGCCAAATGCACTCAGATCATAAGTAATACTCATTATAAGTTTGTCTTTCGTAAGTGATTTAATGGTATACTTATCTGTCGTTACCTGCGCCACATTGAATACTGAATGATAAGTAATTGATAACACGGTTTCATCAGGAGATAAAGTCCATTTGGTGTAAGCATTAAATCCATCAAAAGTACAAGCTAATTGACCGTAATTTATAGACATAGTACTGTCTCTGTTAAACAGGTACGAATCGTCTTTTTCGCAAGGCTGAATATTTTCTACAGGTGGATTTTTTTGCCACATTTTCGATGTTAGATTCCACCGGTAAGAATACAATAACTGAGCGCCGGATACTGTTGTATTCAATGTAAAATCCTTCTCAGCAGCAAGTCCTTTACTATCTTCTACCCTGAAATTAAAACCTACGAGCTTATCCACTTCATTGGGATCAAGAATGTATTTAAAAACATATTCAAAACTGTTGCCTGTAGCAGCAATTTTTATATGCCCATTTGTACCAAAACTACTATCAGTTTTAAGATTTACTCCTTTACTTATTATTAATGCTGAAATACCATTTGGAGCTATAATATTTACAGTAAATGAAAGTTGCTGCCCGGATTTACCGGTAAATTTATAAGAAGAAAGAGTGATTTTTGGTTGACTGGGGTCAACCTTATCTTCCTTTTTACAGGAAGAAAAAATGACGGTAATTACAAGCGCAATGACGGTCATTAAATTGCAAGCTTTTTTCATTTTTAAAAAATTATAATAGTTAATATTTATATTAGATTTCAGTTACCGGAATCGTTATCTTTTTTGTCAACTTTTTGTACCATATCTTTTCGATTTCTTCAAAAGACTTTCGTTTCGTTTCCGGCAAAATCTTCCATGCAAATAGAAATGTCACTGCAGCCATTATCATAAATATCCAGGAAGTGTATACACTTCTAAACACACCATAATAACATTCTATAACGATTACACCACTTTCTTTATCTCTGCCTTTTATTTCCGATGAAATCAATTTTTTGCGCTTTCCTAACTACAGGTACAAGTATGTTCTTCTTCCGGGACTTTATCATAATTTGATTTTTCAAAATCCTACTATTTTAAGTCAATAATATTCTTTTTTTTACCTTATTCTTTGCTTGAAAAGCTATTCTGTTTTATCAATTAATATCCTGGATTCTGGGTAAGGTTCTCATTCAAATCTCTTTCACGTTGCGGTATGGGAAAGAGATAATTTTTATCCTGTGGTACCACACCAGGTTTGGCTAATGGAACTGCTTTCTCCAAAGTACCCGTGCGCGACAGGTCAAACCATCTTTGCCCTTCAGCGACAAATTCCATCATTCTTTCCTTTAAAACCGCTGCTCTGAATTGATCCTGGGTTAAACCAACATAATCCGGGACAGCATTATTATAGTTAGTTCCATCAAACCGCGCTCTTCTCCTTACCATATTGAGGTAGTCAAGAGCTGTAGGTGTATTTCCCAATTCATTAGATGCTTCGGCATACATCAATAGAACATCGGCGTATCTTATTACAGGATAATCATTATAGGATCCATTGGCTGTGGGTTCTGCCAGGCTGTCCCAATATTTTCGAATATATGGTCTTATGTTTGTAATTGATCCATCAGTATTATGCACTTCGGTTACAAACGTAACAGATCTTCTTCTGTCATCTGGGTCATAAGAGTTATACAAATATAAAGTTGGTATTTGCCATCCCTGCGCATTTTGAACCCCTTCCACACTAAGTGCAGGCGGTAAAAGACGAACATTAAATTGTCCGACTTCCCAAAAAGAAATTGCTCCACCACCATCACCAAAACCTACAGAAAAGATGGCTTCCTTACCATTCCTACTGGATAATTTGAATACATCAGCAAAATCATCCCACAATTGATATTGATTTGAATTAATAATCTCCAATGCTTTAGAAGCAGCTTTATCAAATTCTTTTCTCGTCAGATAAACCTTTGCCAATATTGCTTTTGCAGCACCCGATGTCGCCCTCCCTTTCCCATTGCCCGCAGGATAACTGGTTGGTAAGTCTTCTGCTGCTGTAAGGTCACTTATGATCAGATCATATACATCACTTACCGGAGATCGGGAAGGTTTTAGACCCTCAACCTCTTTGGTAACCAAAGGAACATCTCCGAACATTCGTACCAGATCAAAATACATTAATCCCCTTAAAAACTTTGCTTCATTTACCAACCTTCTTCTTAAAACAGTGTCCATATTTATTCCTGGGATTCTTCCAATGGCTATATTAGCAATTGTAATTGTTTTATAATGCATCTGCCAGGTTTCAAGCAATGAACTATTCTGGGGACTATAAGTAAAGGTGGCCAACTGATCCAAGTCGGGACTACCTATTTGGTTATTAAGCATCTCATCTGAAGCCAGTCCTTCAATAACCCAAAAAGTACTGTGATAAACACCGGCAGTAGAACCTGTACTGATTGAATTAAGATAACCATAAATAGCATTTACTGCTGCTACAGCGTCCGACTGGGTCTGATAGTAGTTATTAATAGAAATCTGCCCCTTAGGATTTTCCTCTAAAAATTTTTTACATGATGACATAATAAATACAGTTAAAAGTAAAATTGTAACTGCTTTTATATACTTTGAATAGGAAATCATATTTGTAGTATTAAATAATTATAATATTGATAATATTAAAAACCCACATTGATACCAAGAATGTATGTTTTAGCCATTGGATAACCCCCAAGATCGTAACCTACAACGAAGCTGTTCTGACCATAAGTATTGGCCTCCGGATCGTAACCCGTGTATTTGGTTTTTGTCCATAGGTTTGTAGCACTTGCGTAGATTCTGATGTTATTTAATTTTATTGATTTCATCAAATTTCTAGGAAGATTATAGGATAGTGTGACGTTCTTTAATCTTATATAAGAAGCATCTTCAACAATAGCGGAAGAAAAGATTCCCTGATCAAGGCTGCCCGCAGATAGTGCTCTCGGATATTGATCATTATGATTAGCAGGCGTCCATCTATTCAAGCCAGCTTTTTTCAAAACATTTGCCTGGCCGGTGAAATTCAATAGGTCGAATGAATTAAGATTAGCCATTTTATTTCCTTGCGACCCCTGAAAGAAGAAGCTGAAATCAATATTTTTAAATGAAAAAGTATTATTAAATCCCCAGGTAAAATCTGGTTGAGCACTACCAATTATTGTTCTATCTTTTTCATCAATAACACCATCACCATTTAAATCACGATATTTTCTATCACCGGCTTTCGCAATTGATGCAGGATTTGATGATGTGGATTCCTGTCCTTTCATCACGGCACTCTTTAATGCTTCTTCATCAGATTGAAAAATTCCATCAAAAATGTATCCATAGAACGTTCCGACCGGTTGTCCTACACGCAATAAACTTCCCTGCGATATAATATCAGTATTATTGTTAGCGAGGTCAGTTACTTTATTCCTGTTAATTGAAATGTTTAAAGAAGTATTCCATTTTAATACACCAGTAGTGTTTACCGAGCGCATATCAAAATCGAGACCTTTATTTACAATGTTGCCGATGTTTAATAAGGTAGAACCAAAACCGGAGGTGTATGGAATAGGAGAAGAGAGCAGAAGGTCATAAGTTTTCTTTTGGTAATAATCTACAGTCATGGATAAACGATTATTAAAAAAACTTGCATCAACACCAATATCAAGTTGCCTGGTGCTTTCCCATCTTAAATTTTTGTTTGCATAAGAAAGAGGTTCCATTCCTGTATAAACCTCTGTACCATTGAATACCCCTTCACTAAAGGGGCCTACTAAAGATAATGATTGGTACGGGGGAATGTTTTGATTTCCAATAACACCATAGCTAATCCTGAATTTTAAATCCGAAATAGATTTTATTTCCTTCATGAAGTTTTCATTGGACACTCTCCAGGCAAATGCCGCTGATGGAAAAATGCCATACTTTTTGCCATCTGCAAATTTTGAAGAGCCGTCCATACGTCCTGTTAAAGTAAATAAATACTTATCCTGAATAGTATAATTCATCCTACCCAGGTAAGAAACAAGAGTCCACTGAGATTCACTATTAAATGGTTTTTGAGGATTTAAAGCCGCCGCAATATTGTGATAACCTGTTCTATTATCAGGGAAGTCAAAAGCGTAAACAAAAAGGCTTTCATCATTAAATTTCTGGATTGTATAACCGGCAAGGATATTTAATGACTGGTCTTCTTTTATTTTAGTGTTAAAGGTTAAGGTATTTTCATTTAACCAGGTCAACCCATTTACATCTCCAATTGA
>JBDTEK010000371.1:0-3516 GCA_039922575.1 Ginsengibacter sp. | reverse complement strand
TGCAAGCAATATTTCTTTTCCCTTAAGAAAAGCGTTTCAAAAAGACGCTAATGTTCATATTCGTATGGCTTTTGTGAAAAGCATAGATACGGTTAATAAAAAAGTGATTGCTGATGTGGATGATTTCTCTTATGATGTTTTGATAATTTCAACTGGCGCAAGTACTAATTATTTCGGTAATCAGGAATTGATAGAGAATACCTATCCTATGAAAAGTACGGTGGAAGCGTTGCAAATAAAATACCGTTTACTTCAAAATATTGAAGATACTATTTATACAAAAGATGAAGCAACTTTAGAAAGCCTGTTAACGATCGTAATCGTAGGTGGTGGACCTACAGGTGTAGAAATGAGCGGCGCTATCGCTGATATGAGAAGGTTCGTTTTGCCAAAAGATTATCCTGAAATTGATTTCAAAAACAAGATGAAGATTTATCTATTGGAAGGCGGCCCCAAATTGTTGGGTCCGATGAGTGAAAAATCAAGCAGCCAATCTTTCCAATATTTGCAAAAATTAGGCGTAGAAGTATGGTTAAATACTGTTGTAAAAGATTTTGATGGAAAAGTGGTAACTACTACTACAGGTAAAACTATAAATAGTTCACTGGTCGTTTGGGCGGCCGGGGTTATTGGAAATGTTCCCGGAGACGTTGATAAGGATTTAATAGTAAGAGGCAACAGAATAAAAGTTGACCGTTATAATAAAGTAATAGGGTCTGAAAATGTGTATGCCATTGGTGATGTGGCATACATGGAAACCGAAAAATATCCTCATGGCCATCCACAAGTAGCTTCTGTACCGATTGCACAAGCTAAAGTGCTGGCAAAAAATTTAAAAAAGATTTATAGTGGTCAAAAAAACCTGGAGCAGTTTGAATACCATGATAAAGGTTCCATGGCAACAGTGGGACGAAACCTGGCGGTAGTTGATATACCTAAACCACATCTTCATTTTGGCGGTTTTTTTGCATGGATGATATGGATGGGATTGCATTTGCTTTTGCTTCTGGGCGTGAAAAACCGGTTGGCAGTTTTTGGAAACTGGATCTATAATTATATTACTTACGATAACAATTTCAGATTGATATTAAGGGCTTATAACCGCCCAAAAAAATCGCAATCCCCGGCCAAAAATGAATTGAATGAATTAAGTTTGGAAAGTGCTCATCATGAGGTGTAGAATAAAAAAATAAATTGATTTAATATGAAATCACATATAATGCGTGCAGAATGGAATAATATTTTGATGGCGAATTTTATAGCGCCGAAAGAATTATTACTTCCTCTTGTTCCCCACCATACAGAGCTGGATCTTTTTAATGCAAACGCCTATATCAGCCTGGTTGGTTTTATGTTTTTAAATACCACTATGCATGGTTTTAGTATTCCACTTCATACTGATTTTGAAGAGGTGAATTTAAGGTTTTATGTCAAATATAACTCTATGGGAAATTGGAAAAGGGGGGTTGTTTTTATAAAAGAGATTGTTCCAAAACCGGCAGTTGCATTTATTGCGAATACTTTTTTTGAGCAAAAGTATTCTACTATGAAAATGAGGCATACTTCTAATGACGCAGGAAAATTTATTGAAGCGGGATACGAATGGAATTATGAAAATAAGTGGAATAAACTAGCTGTAAAAGCAACGAAAAAATCTTTCAGAATTAATGATGGAAGCTATGAAGAGTTTATTGCCGATAATTATTGGGGATACACAAAATCAAGTGAATGCAAAACGTATGAATATGAAGTTCAGCATCCGCGTTGGGAACTTCAGCGTGTGGATTCTCATTCAATACAATGCGATTTTGGTGCTTTATACGGAGAGGAGTTTTCGTTTTTGAGTAAAGAAAAACCTGAATCAGTTTTGTTTACAAAAGGTTCAGAGATAAAGATTTTTGGCAAGAAATTATTATGATAGTGATAGTCGGAATTTGTTAATCATCTGTACTTTTTAATAAGCTGGCCATCAGTGCTACTTCCTCCTTATCTACTGTAATATGCTTAAGCGATTCATTCATCCGGGAGTTCTCATAAAGCATTTTGCTTTCTGAATAAAAACTTGCAGAACTATGGAATTCTTTTGCACCGGTACTTTCAACGATTGAAATAATATTTTGTGAATTAATTCCTGAACCGGGCATAATGATAATCCGATCCGCTGATTGTTTAATTAATTTAGCAAGCGTTTCTTTTCCATCTAATGCTTTTGGCTTTAAACCAGAAGTTAAAATTCGTTCAAATCCCAATGAAATTATTTCCTCTAATGCCTCAAAAGGTTCATTAACCCTGTCAAATGCCCTGTGAAATGTTGCTTCTAACGGGTATGCATATTCGATAAGAGTTTTACATCTTTTTTTATCCACTTTTCCATCTGCTGTTAATACCCCGGTTACAATTCCGTCGCAACCCAGTTGTTTACAAATAAGAATGTCATTTTTCATAATGTCAAATTCTTCATCAGAATACAAAAAATCACCGCCACGCGGACGAATCATTACATACAATTCAATATTTAATTTTTCCCGCGCTGCTTTTATAAAGCCATAAGAGGGAGTGGTACCACCTTCACCGGGACTTGCGCACAATTCGATCCGATTAGCGCCCGCTTCCTGTGCGTTGATGCAACTTTCAATATTAAAACCGATTATTTCTAATTTGTAAGCCATGATTTCAATTATGGTTTATAAAAAAAAAGAATTTTTTGTTTTTACGTAGCTCCGAGATCGAATACATATTTAGAAGGGATCACTTTTTCTACACCATTGGTTTTTACTGAAAAAACGAAACCTTTTTGAACGGCATAAGCGCCGTATTGCCCTTTATTGTTTAAGGCTAAAAATCCTACCTGTAGCGTTTTTGCTTTTTCTCTGTCCCTGTTTATGATTCGTTCAATTGCTTTCCTACATGCTGTTTCAGGAGAATTTCCTTGCCGCATAAATTCTACGACAAGGTGTGTTCCGCAAATGCGAATTACCTCTTCGCCCATGCCGCTTGAAGTAGCTGCTCCTATTTCATTATCCACAAAAAGTCCTGCACCAATAATAGGAGAATCTCCCACACGCCCATGAATTTTAAATGCCATTCCGCTGGTTGTAACGGCGCCACTCATGTTTCCTGTGGCATCCAGTGCAATTAACCCCATTGTATCATGATTGGGATCACCATCGTCAAAAAATGAAGGTGCAAAAGGCCCATTCCCCTTTTTATTTTCAATGTTTATTTCCGGCTTGTATTCGCTTTTTTTCAACCACTCTTCATAAGCCTTTTTTGCTTCGTCTGAAAGAATGGGAGGCTCTTTTTTAAATCCGTTTTTGATAGCAAATTGTTGCGCCCCTTCGCCCACCAGAAAAATATGCGGGGTAGTTTCCATAATTTTCCTGGCTACGGATACTGGATGTTTTATTTGTTCAATAGCGCCGACAGCCCCGCAGTTAGCGTGTTCATCCATAATGCATGCATCAAGCGTTACAATGCCATCCCTGTCAGGATAGCCGCCTAATCCCACACAACAAT
>JBDTEK010000370.1:0-3703 GCA_039922575.1 Ginsengibacter sp. | reverse complement strand
AAACACGGAAGATTTTATCATTCACTTTTATATCGGTATACAGCAAATGTTCTCCCCGCTTATCTCTTTTAAAACTAAAATTAGCGGAATCTATCATCGGATATTTTGAAAATATTGCGATACCTGATTGGTAATCATTTTCATAATTTTCTGATGGCACAAAATAATGATAAGGATAGCCCATACTGATTATTTCAGAGATATTTGGTTTGAAATATTTTGTATCTTTTGACTCAAAAAACTCTTCAAAACAAAGTATATCGGCATTTTGCTGTTTTACAAGATCCAGCATTAGCGGACGATAACTGGTTCCTGTGTTTTCTTTTTTATTATTCTCATCCCAGCTTGAAACATTCCATTGAAGTACTCTTAAAGTATTAGGTGCTTTCGCGTAAGTAAAGGTTTTTGGTAAATTAAATGCGAATACGTGTGCTATTTGTTGGAAACCCAAAACCAAAACAATTAATGAGATCAACCACCATTTTGACTTTAGAATAACCCACAAAATGATAAAGCAAACAAGCGCGAATAAAACCAACGGGAATACCAAACCTGGAAATGCTAAGATCCAATTTTCACCGGTATTGGTAAAAGGTACTAGGCATGTTGTAAGATAAGCAACGATGGTTCCAATATTTAATAATATCAAAATACTCCTGAAAAGAGTAGGTTTGCGATACATAATTACTTTAATTTCTAAAATTTTAATATTTAATAAAAGATCGTCGAAAGGTAAAGATGATTTGTAACGAATCAATAGTTAATGTAAATAAACATTTCATAAAAAACGTTAATATCATAATAATCCCTAAAAAAACTCGTTTACCATTTCTGGCATTGATCTTGAATATAAAAGAAAAAATTTCATGAAGAAAATCTGCATTTTAAGTTCCATTATTATTTTGTTTTCTTTAACCGGTTGCGACACTGCACGAAGTATTTTAAATTCTGCAGGAAATGGTAATTTAAGTAATCAGGAAGTGGTGCAGGGATTAAAAGAAGCGCTTCAGGTAGGAACCGATTCAGCTACCTATCATCTGGGCTTGTTGAATGGATTTTACAAAGATGATATGATAAGAATACTAATGCCGCCTGAAGCGCAAAAGGTAGAGAAAACCTTGCGGGATGTTGGTTTGGGAAGCGTAGTTGATAAGGCAGTATTGTCAATGAACCGCGCTGCCGAGGATGCTTCAAAATATGTTGGGAATATTTTTTTGAATGCAATAAAACAGATGACCATCCAGGATGCATTCGGTATTTTACGGGGTGATAATGTGGCGGCTACAAATTATTTAAAACAAAAAACTTCCGCACAACTTACCTCCGCTTTTACCCCTATTATTTCCAAATCTCTTGATTATACAGATGCGACCAAAAATTGGAAAGAAGTATTCACCGTATATAATCGCTTTAGCAAGACCCCGGTTAATACCGATCTTACGGCTTATGTAACACAGAAAGCACTTGACGGCCTGTTTTATCACATCGGCCTGGAAGAGCAAAAAATCCGTAAAGATCCTGCCGCCCGGATCACAGATATTTTAAAGAAAGTTTTTGCGAATCAAAATCAGGTAAAATAGTTTGTTGTTGAATCAATTATTGTTTTATTGTTACTTTAATTTATTGTTTTATTGTTTTATTCTTTTATTGTTACATCAATTCAGCAATCCAACAATTCAACCATCCTCAATCCAACAATCTAACAATCCAATAATTCAAATAATTTCCTTACTTTTGCAGCCCATTTAGAGTTTTCTATGTTCTATCTGAATGGAATTTTTAAAACATATTGCCCACATGGCTCCATAAGTTCCCGTCTGTTCGGGGCGCCGGCAAGGGTGTAAAAGTAAATTATTAATAATGCCAAAGGTTAAAACCAACTCCAGCGCCAAAAAGCGCTTCAAAGTGACCGGTACCGGTGAAATCACTTTTCAAAAAGCTTATAAGCGACACATCTTAACAAAAAAATCTACCAAGCGCAAACGTGGCCTTCGTAAAAAGGGAATAGTAAGCGCTGCTAACAGGCCTTTTGTTATGCGTTTACTTAGACTCAAATAAAAACACTTAGTTCCCATCTGGTTTATGGAATCTCTTCCGATGAGACTTTTTACCAAAAGGTGAATTACAAAACTTAAATCACTCAATTATCAAACTATTTTAGACCGGTGGAAATTTTAAATCAAAATCCTCCAATCTAAACTATAAAATATTAAACTATGCCACGTTCATCAAATGCAGTAGCATCAAGGGCAAGAAGAAAGAAAATTCTTAAAGCCGCAAAGGGTTATTATGGGAAAAGGAAAAATGTATATACCGTTGCAAAAAATGTAATGGAAAAGGGAATGACTTACAGCTATGTAGGCCGTAAACTTAAAAAGCGCGAATACCGTGCATTGTGGATCGCACGTATCAATGCCGCTGTAAGGGCAGAAGGATTAACCTATAGCCAGTTTATTTTTAAACTTCATGAAAAGAATATTGATCTGAACAGAAAAATTCTTGCAGACATGGCAATGAATGAACCGGAAAGTTTCAAAAGCCTGATTGTTTCTGTGAAATAAATACCGACGCTACTTGTTTTATAGGCCGTCTCTTAGAAAATGGGGGACGGTTTTTTTATTTGAATTAATTTGACGTGATTTAAAATATTAAAAATGATCTTTTCTTTACTTTGTTGAACTTACCTTCTTATAATTTCACATTTTCATATTTCATAATTTTACATTTTAATTCATCATTCATTTACATTTGTAAAATATTAAAAAGAGCATAATATCGTCAATGAATAATACATACAACGACCTCGTACAGCAAACATTTAATTTCCCCCAGGAAGATTATAAACTTAAAGATGGCTATTTGCAATATAACGGTGTAGATGTGAAGGCGTTAATAGATAAATACGGTACGCCTCTGAAATTTACTTTTTTGCCAAAAATCGGGATGCAGATAGATAAGGCAAAAAAAATGTTTGCCAATGCTATTAAAAAGCATAAGTATGAAGGCAACTATAATTATTGCTATTGCACAAAAAGCTCTCAGTTCTCTTTTGTAATTGAAGAAGCGTTAAAGCATGATATTCACCTTGAAACATCGTATGCTTACGACATCGAAATAATTAATAAATTGTATGAAGCAAAAAAAATAACCAAAGAAAGTTTTATCATTTGTAATGGCTACAAACAAAAATCTTATACCAGCCGCATTGCACGTTTATTGAATACTGGTTGGGAAAATGTAATTCCTATTTTGGATAATAAGGAGGAGTTAAAAGCTTATCGTAAATCAGTACGGGTTCCTTTTAATATAGGAATCAGGGTTGCCGCAGAAGAGGAGCCGACATTTCCCTTTTATACCTCACGGTTAGGCATACGCGCAAAAGATATTCTGGAATTTTATGTGGATGAGATTGAAGGAAATGAGCATCGTTTCCAGCTGAAAATGCTTCATATCTTTTTGAACAAAGGAATAAAGGACGACGTATACTATTGGAGTGAATTAAATAAGGTGATCAATCTTTATTGCCAGCTTAAAAAGATTTGTCCGGAACTGGATTCTATCAATTTGGGTGGAGGGTTCCCTATAAAACACTCTTTGGGATTTGAATATGATTATCAGTTCATGATCAACGAAATTGTCAGGAATATAAAAGTTGCCTGCAAAAAAACAAAGGTTCCGATGCCCAATATTTTTACAGAGTTTG
>JBDTEK010000369.1:0-7775 GCA_039922575.1 Ginsengibacter sp. | reverse complement strand
CCAAATATTATGCATCAAAGAAGTCAGGATTCCGAAGTGATATGTTGTAGTATTTGGAACTACAAAAGTTTTATCTGAAACAATATAATCTTTGGTCAGATAACCGATAGGGATATACTTTCTGTTTTCAGAAGATACCTTTGGAATAATTAAAAAATCCTGGTTGGGCTGCCTTTCTTCGGCAAATAAGTAAGGTAAATCCGCCATCTTTTTTGTTCCGGCTCTTGTACTTTTTTCACGAAAGCTTTTTACCTCTTTAAATCTTTCCTGGAAACCTTTTAAATTCCTAAACTCATTCGGGGCGATTTCCTTTAACCAAATACACCATCTGGTAATGTTATTTATAAAATCATCTCCACTGATAAACCGGTGAAAGTATTTGGCTGCTTGTGGGGAATTATTTTCCAAATCAGTTTTTTCTTCATTATTTAAAATTAAAAAACCTCCGTCTCTCGCTGCACTTCCCGATTGCATTTTAGGAACATTGCATATTGGCGAAGAAATGGATTTTAAAAATAAATCTTTGCCCTCAACCAAATATGGGTTTATATTCTTTGCTTTCACTTCATGGGGTTCGGCGTTTATATTTTCGTATTGATAAATACTTTTTTCATTTACATCAAAATTTGCAAAACCTATTATTACCACGTGTACCCCCGCATTATTTTTTGATTCGTTCCCCCATTTAAAAGTGTGGTGGGCAAAATGGATTTTTATTTTATAAAAGTTGAAAAGTATATTCCATAAAATACCTGCCTGTTCGCCCTGAGATATGCTGTTGGTACTTACATATGCAACTTTAGTTTTTGTATTTTGAATATATTGTGCTGCTTTTATATACCAGGCAGTAACATAATCAAGCATACCATAAGAATTGATTCCATGAAATGTTTGCGTCATATCCAGTTTCTGCTGTGCATTTTGATATGCTGTGCCAATGAACGGCGGATTCCCAAAAATATAATCAAACTTCACCGCATGATTTATTGAAACAACATTTGGCTGTTCATAATTTCCTTCAATTATATTTATTTTGTTTGTAAAAACAGTTACTGTCTCATAAGTTGCCAGTGGTTCTGCAATCATTATATTAGTAGTTTCCGCATAAATATCATAAGCAGAAATACCTATTAAATTATTCCAATCTGTCTGCAATGCATTACCATGTTTTATGCTGGCGCTTTTCTTCAATGGCAACCTCACATAATACTCACCAAATGTTTCACTCACTTTCATATTCATCTGGTGATCTATAAGCCACATCGCAACCTGCGCTATCTGCGCCGGAAATTCTTCATACTCTATTCCATAAAACCTGTCCACATCGCATTGTATTAAGTGACTAATATCAATACCTGCTCCCGATGCTACTTCAGGCCTTAGCTTTTCATATTTATATAGTAATACTTTTATAATCTCGATTTCCAACAGCCGCAATTCGCGGTAAGCAATTATTAAAAAATTACCACAGCCACAAGCAGGATCAAGAAAACGAAGCTTACTTATCTTATCATGAAATTTTTGGAGCTTTGGTTTTGTTTCTTTTGCACTTTCAAATTCATCCCAAAGCTCATCAAGAAATAAAGGCTTTATCAGTTTTAGAATATTCTTTTCACTTGTATAGTGGGCGCCGAGGTTTCTTCTCTCTACAGGATTCATTACACTTTGAAACAGCGAGCCAAATATTGCGGGTGATATTTTTCCCCAATCGAGCAGGCAACAATCGAGCAGCGCCTTTCGCATATCGTTGTCGAAACTTGCCGTGGGTAATTGCTCTTCAAAGAGTCTTCCATTTACATAAGGAAATGCAGCAAGGCTTTCATCAAGATTAGTAAAGCGTTTATTTTTTGGGGTATTAAGTACTTCAAATAATTCGGCAATATGGTTGGCAAGGTCGCTGCCGTCTTCATTCGTGCGCAGTTCAATGTAGTCCTGCAAAATTCCTTTTTCAAAAATATTGGTATCATCTGCAAACAGGCAAAATAATAAACGCACCAGGTAAAGTTCCAGCGCATGTCCGGTGTACCCAATCGCTTGCAACTTATCGTGAAGCCTGCCCATCAATTCAGCTGCTTCAATATTTACGGGATCCTGTTCTTTATAAATTCTTTTTTGATAACCGGCAATGAAACCAAACAGTTGAACGTGGCTTACAAGATCTGACAGCTTAAATTCATGAGAAGTATTTTCTTCAAGATCGTAAAGATTAAATCTCTCAAAATCGCTTACCAATAGATAACGTGGAAGCTCTTTTTCTTTCAATCCCGGAAAATAATCTTTGGCTTGCTGGTAGGCTTTTACGAGAGATCTGCCACGGCTTTTATGTTCTATAAGAATTACACCTTTCCAAAGCAGGTCAATATAACCCTTCATACCCGGCCCATCTCCACGAGTGGAGAAGGGAGAAAGGCGTACCTGCTGCTCAAAAGTGGCCACCCTGCGACGGGAAATACCAAATACATTAAAAAAATCGTCCCAAAAAGATTTGGCTTCAGCATCTTCGCTTACTTCATCTTTCCACTCGTGGGTAAAGGCTACCGCACGACTTTTTATTTCATTCCAGCTTAAAGGCATATATGTGCAAGTAGTTAGAGCACAAAGTAAGAAATGTTGGTTAGAATAGAAAAAAGATACCCTACTGGTTGAAAAGCAAATTGCGATTTCTTCCGCAATGGAGGTTTAAAATTATTCAGAAAATGAAAGTTAATCCTGTAGGTAATTCCTGGGGATATAATTGGAAGAACTTCGATAAATCTATGTTTATTTAAGATAGTATTATTCCAGTAAGAAGACAGACATTGCAAACGTTTGATTTAAAATCCTGAAAAATTATTTTTTTATTATTCCTAATACAATTCGCCTGTGTCCATATCTAACTCATAAAGTTTATAATTTAAACTATACAAAACTTTTTTATTACTATTTCCGGTACCTCCTGCAAACAGGCCTAAAGCGATAACATTTTCCAGCTTGAGGGTTCGGGTTTTCGAAATCGTTTTGACACCCATCGTAATAAATGTATTTTGTTTTTTAATCAACTCAAAATAATTATCTGCTGATTTAATGTAGAGATGGCTGCCATCACAATATCCCCACACATCTCTTACGGCATATTCTCCATTCACATCTTTTATAAAAATCATTTGGCTAAACTTATCTTTCTTTATTTCATAATTGGTGAATGCCGGGTTATTCGATTTGAATTCATCAAATGTTTTATATACTCCTTTTTTGTATGTTTCAGAACTTACAATGGGAACATTAAATTGTCGTTTACTATACACTTCGATTTCTTCTAATGACATTTTATTTTTAATGACCGGAAGATTTTTAAAATCAGTAGTGATCAATTTTTCAACTGATGCAATCAGCACATCCCGCAAGTATTCTTTAGCATTGCTACGAATGTCTTTTGTGCCAACATTTGCCATATCAAAACGGTAAAGAGGAATGTATCCATCCCCATTACCACAGTAAAATTCAAAATTCGCTATGGCACCTTTTAACCAGGGGCCGCTTTGGTTTTTCGCACTTTTATCTTCCTGTAATTCATCTGTAAGCCATAGTTTCTTTAAAACCATTATTATTACTGGTCCATTCCCATTGCCACTCTCTTTCACTGCCAGGTATTTTTTCATAAAACCGGATATGTCACTTACAGTATTTGTGCCGGCAACAATTGAACAACTCTTGTTGGCTAAATTTTTGTAGAATCCAAGAACTGTACTGTCGTACCTGGCATCTATAACTAACAGGCCGGATATTTCCTGATTAATTGATGCCTGAGTATCTGGCACACCAAGTGTGATCTCTTTCGGAATAATTTCAGGAAAATGAAGATCATTCCTATCCGCTTGGGAAAAACTGCGATTAAATGTTAGCAGAAAAAAAAGAATAAATAGGGAGAATCTCATAAGCGCACGAATATCGCACAAATATAAAATAATGAAGGTTAAAAAAAAACTTCCTTCGACAATGTATAATTGATAGAATACGTTTTAGAGTTGAATCCTTTCAGTTAAACACGTACCGTTTCTATCTTCACCAACCAAAAAACAAGGAACAATCCTCCGCTTATTGTAATTTTATATTTCTTTGAACCTATTCTATGAAATTAAATTCTCTTCTTTATCTGTTGATCTTTTCTTGTATTACGGTGTCTGCACAGGTTAAGGATACCGCACAATCACCAAAAAGACATTCGGAATATTCTTTATTCGCGAATGATGATACCCTTACCCGTAATGATTACCTGTTGAGTATTGAAAAAATATTTCAAACTCTTAATAAAGCCTCTGTATTGTCACAACCAGTACCCGCCATAATGGAAATGGGCCAAAGGGTGAATGAAGATGATTCTGCAATTCACATCATTAAAGTCGCGATGAATAATAATGATAGAGGTCTCAATGTTCGTAACCTCCAAATGTTTTCCATTATTCTAAAGCAAATAAATAAAAATTCAAAAGATTTTGCCTGGAAACTACACCAATATGATAGCTCTCTCGATGCCATCAAACAACAGATCTTTAATCTTAGGCAAGATACCGTGATACGACGTATTTTCAGAGATTCTGCACTGCGTGCATCCTTCAGTCCTGAACTGCTACAGCTTAGAACCAAATGGAAAAAGACAGACAGCCTTGTGAAAAAAGTGAATGTCCTAATTGACAATACGCTTGCCCTCACTTCCAACAATGTGATCGCCAGTAACGAATCTTTGCTGCAGGCAGAAAACCTGATGACCACAACCGGCTCGGGTATCTTTAAAAAAGAAAGAAGATACCTTTGGGAATCGCGCAAGGGGAGCGTGGCCCCGCCAATAAGAGCACAGTTTCAAAACACGCTTGCCACCGAGCGAAAAATCACCAACTATTATTTTTCGCATACGCATAATCAGTTGGTTTCACTGCTGCTGACGGGTTTAGTATTTTTCTTCTGGGTCCGTTTTAATTTCAGTAGCCTTAAGAAGCGAAATAAGATAGATACATTACAGCCTTTTCACTTTCAATATATCAACGCAGTGCCTGTATTTGCAACGTTAGTTTTCATACTGAACCTTGCACCGCTATTTGACCTGGATGCTCCCTACATTTTTATTGCCACCGTTGGCTTTCTGTTGATGATTACACTCACCGTTTCCTTTTGGAAACGTTTGCCGGGAAAAGTCTTTTATTTCTGGATCATTTTTGTTCTCCTGTTTTTAATACAGATATTCTCAAGATATTTAGGATTGCCATTTTATATGAACCGATGGCTGCTATTTGTTTTGAATAGCCTTTCTGTTTTGTTGGGCGTATATGCTGTGCTGGTGTACAAGAAAAAATATCAACAATTCCCTTTTATTGGATGGACTGCCGGACTGTATGCTTTGTTGAATCTGTTCTCCGTGGTTTGTAATTTATTTGGCAGGGTAACTCTTATGCAGCTATTTGGCTCTACCGCTACCTATGCTTTTATACAAACAGCGGGTTTATTTTTGTTCGTACAATTAGTAACAGAAGCTTTTCTTTTGCAGATACAAAGCAGTAGAATCCGCAAAGATTATCCTGAAAACTTTGACTCCACTGATATAAAAAGAGGCGTGTCGCGCCTGGTAGTATTCTGGGCAATTGTGATCTGGCTGATCGTATTTGCCACCAATCTTAACATCTATAATTTTGTTTTTGATGGCATCTCACAAATACTTTCATCAACGCGCTCTATTGGAAGCTTTTCATTCACTTTTGGAGGTATTCTGTTGTTTCTCGCAATCATGTGGACGGCTAATTTTTTGCAGAAATATATTGCTTACTTTTTTGGAGATATAGGTGATGATGCTATCTTCAATAATAAAGCGCAGCGCTCAAGATTAATGGTCACACGGCTGGTATTGTTGGTAGCAGGGTTTTTAATCGCTGTATCAGCTTCAGGGCTTGCCATCGATAGGATCACAGTAATATTGGGCGCTCTGAGTGTGGGGATAGGACTGGGTTTGCAAGGCATTGTCAATAATTTTGTTTCAGGTATTATTTTAATATTCGACCGTACATTACGTATTGGCGACACCGTAGAGATAGGTGATAAAAAAGGCCGTGTAAAAGAAATATCTATGCGGTCAAGCACGCTGCTTACCTCTGAAGGAGCGGAAGTAATTATTCCCAATGGCGATATCCTTTCGCACAATTTCGTAAACTGGAGCCTCAGTGATAATTACATAAGAGTAGAGCTCACTTTTAATGTAGATCACCTGATTGATCCGGACGACATGCATACATCTTTGATGGCCATCATCAAATCATCGTCTGATGTGCTGGCGCAAAAAGAACCGGAAGTATTTGTAAATACCATTACTTCCCAATCCACACAACTGAAAATATATTTTTGGTGCAATGAGGTTACCAAAAAAGAGAAAGCCCGCAGCGAAGTATATTCTGCTATTTACCAACACCTGGAGGAAAAAGGAGTTAAAATTTTGTGAGGATGAGGTTACATTTTCCGGAAAAAAGATTTACTTAACAGGGCCGGCAGAACTTTATCTTTAACGGCCCTTGATTCTCTTAGCGAGAAATTTTTGGCGGTAGAATTGTAAAGAATTCAACTGGATCTTAGTGATTAGAAAAGAACTCTGACGAGAGCAAAAATGTGCAGAAAGTTGAAAAAATGAACCATGATTTTATGTCATTGAACGCTTTATAGTAAGTGGTATTATTCTTTCTTTTGGATGCAACTTTAATGAGTTGATTTATATATTTTGTCGTCTCGTACTTTATTAAAAAGAAGTGTGCTTATGAATGCCCCGTTTATTACATAAAAAACCGGACATTTATTCATTTATCAATAACTGAATGGTAAAATGAAAAATAACGATTTATGTATTTGAGGTGTTCAAAAACTAATGAAAAAATGTGAAGGAAATAATCTAATAAGGTTGAAAAAACGAATTTGTACAATTTCTACTAAGGTTAATGAAAAGGCTATACTTATTCTCTTTGTAAGAAAAGTATTTAAAGACCAGATGAGAAAAACAGTTTTGAAATCATATTTTTTAAAAGTTCTCAAAAAGAGTTTTAATCTTTGTTCCCCAACCTTAGTATAAATTTGTAACATTAATAGAACAACCTTATTAACCTCTAATCAACATGGATAGATCAATGATACTTAAGGCTAAATCATTCACGCTTTTATCTCTTGCACTGTTTAATTATTTAACTCACCATTTTTTTCAATGACAAATGTTCTTTCATTTAAATCGAAAGCAACCAGATTTCCCAGGTTTTTATGCTCATTATAAACACATCCGCCGTCAATATTAATACAGTTTCCTTTTTGATTCAAAATATACTTCAAAGATTTTGGAGTATGT
This sequence comes from Ginsengibacter sp., assembly GCA_039922575.1. GTDB lineage: Bacteria > Bacteroidota > Bacteroidia > Chitinophagales > Chitinophagaceae > Ginsengibacter. The sequence goes on along the minus strand of JBDTEK010000369.1, from coordinate 430 downwards.
CCATGAATTAGTATTTGATCTTTTAACGCAGGTTGTAGAGGATCAAAACCTCTTATCCAAAGCATAGCATCTTTATCTTCAAGAATATCTTTCTTATTAAAGTTTAATCCGGCATGTACAAAAATGAATCCTTCTTTTTTAATACAAAGTTTGGTTTCCCGGAAGAATGACAAATATTTTTCAGGTAATTCACTTAAAGAACGAATTCCGAAACTGCGCATGGTTTCACCCCCACCGTTTTCCAACCACCGGTCAATTTCAAATTCGTACATTATCGAATCCAGTAACATTTGCTCATGGTTACCTCTTATTGTGTGAATTTCATACCCTTCTGAGCGAAGCTGTAAAATAAAATCAATCACTCCTTTACTGTCATGGCCTCTGTCAATATAATCGCCCAGGCAATAAATCTTATCAGATTTGTCAACCT
>JBDTEK010000368.1:0-3566 GCA_039922575.1 Ginsengibacter sp. | reverse complement strand
TTTACTGAAATTTCATTGCCTTTCATTTTATTTATATTTTTAATGAAAGGCGAAGATGCTCAAAGCGTAGAAACTGCACCCCTCACCGTAGGTGTTGCTTGAACACGATATTACACGAAACTCCTCAAATAGCCAAAAATTTTCTAACATTGATTATCAACACTTTTCTATTTCGTTTTTTGTATTGTTGTTGCGCCAATACAGATTTTAACATTTCAACTTTTGTGATACAAGGCATCTAAAGGACTTACTATATTTACCAGGGTTTCACGCTTTACATGCAAATACCTTTCCGTGGTTTTTATATTAAAATGCCCCAATATTTCTTTGATGTATTTTACATCTACTCCTCTTTCCAGCATGTGGGTAGCAAAACTATGCCTCAATCCATGAAAACTAATAGTTTTGCTAATGCCCGCTTTCATTTTTGCCATTTGAAAAATCATCTGCGCTGATCGGATTGAATAGGGTTTTCCAGGCTCATCACTTTCAAACAGGTAATTCACCGGCTTTATTTTACAAAGTTTATAATAACTTTCCAGTATATCAAGTAGTAGGGGGCTTAATGCTACATAACGGTCTTTCTTGCCCTTGCTGCAATACACAAATAATTGACTGCGCTCACGATCTATATCCTGCATTCGCAAATTGATTACTTCACTTACTCTTAAACCAGCACTATACGCTGCAAATAATATTGCCTTATGTTTCAAATTGACTGCCGACTCAAATAATCGTCTCAGTTCTTCTTCTCCCAATACTTTGGGTAAAATCAAATGCTTTTTAGGTCGTGGTATTTCCCAGAAAAACTTTTCTCTACCCAACACCTGCTCATAATAAAACTTAAGGGCATTAATTTTTGAGTGTAACGTGTTTTCACTTTGACGTAGGGCGGTATAACAATATTGAAAATAATCTTTCAAACGCGAAACGCTGAATGTATGAGCTGGCTTTTCTTTCAGTATATTTAAAAACTGTACAAACTCATTGGTATAGGTTCGGATGGTGGAAGTACTGTAGCCTTTTAAAATTAATTGTTGTTTAAAATTTTTAAGCGCTTCGTGGTTTTCTATGCTTAATGTATGTATTAAATTGGACGGTGGTGTTTGCCTGATTTTTTTTTGGGGAAAACTTTTAGCTTCCGGTTTTACTTCAATGATTTTATTTGTTGCCCCCGGCAAATGATTGCTTTTGTTCTTTTCAAAAAGAAAATTTCTTAATTCTTCCATTTGCAAAACAGCTTTTCCTTCCAACACTTTCGATAGCTGCTGATAATTACTTTTTGATAATGGCATATACCAGCAAGCATTGCTGCGGCTCCATCTACCTTCCGCCTGCTTTTGTATCAGCGATTGCAAAAGTGCATTCTTCTTAAAATAAATGCCAATACATTCCTGCCCGCGATGATACAGGGGTTTTAAAATAATGGTTTCCATTTCATTTATAGAATTATTCTATTTAAAAAATCATGATTCATATTACACCTCAATTTATCATAAAATTGCCACCTTATACTAAAAAGGTAATGTTTCATCCGTAATATTTTTAATCTCCGTTCCAGGTGTTTTTTCTTTTTTATCCAGCAATACCACCTGGTCGGCTACTACCTCGGTTACATATTTCTTTTGCCCCTCTTTATCCTCATATTGGCGGTTTCGCAATTTGCCTTCCACATACAGCAAGGCCCCTTTTTTTATATATTGCCGGGCAAATGTTGCCAATGCCCGCCAGGCAATTATGGTATGCCAATCGGTACTGGTTTGTGTTTCTCCATTTTTTAACCGGAAAGTTTCTGTAGTGGCAATGGTAAGTTTTGCAACCGCTGTTCCATCCTGCAGGGTTTTATATTCTGTTTCCTTACCGGTATTTCCTATCAGTATTACTTTGTTGATACCTCTCATAGCTCTGTCTTTAGTTTATTTTTTTAAAGATAACATAAGTATTATAATACTTTATCTATTTGCAATTAGTATAAGGAAAACCCGGTCGCTCTCCTGAAAAATTTCGGCATTTTTCTATGCCATCCCACGGCAAAAGCCCTTCGCTGTAATTGGCTCTTACTTAACCATCTTTTGTACGCCAGGTGTTGCATCGCTGAAAACAGAAAAACCGCCACCGTTTCTTCAATGAACCGGATCAAAAACTATGAAACAGTGGTTAATGTAACAGATGAAATGACTAAAGAAACAGATGAAATGGCCAACGGAACAGAGGAAAGGATCAAAGTAACAGAGGAGAGGATCAAAGAAACAGAGGAAATGACAAAAGGAACGTAAGAAATGGACAAAAAAACTGAAGAAATGGTCAAAGAAACTGAAGAAATAGTCTAAGAAACTGAAGAAACAGTCAACATTTATGAAATAAAATGGATTTTTAGAAGGACTCATTCTCCACACATTTATAGAATATTTTTTTTATTTTATAAAATAAACATATTTATTTATAAATATATGAAGTTGTCATTAAATACGCATGTCAATAGTTATCAATAACTTAGAAGCTGGAAATCGCCCTCATGGCTTTTTCCAAAGCCTGATGTTCGGGTAAAGGATACAATAAAAGGACAAGTTCATCGTCTAATAGAAGGTCATCATTGAGCTTTTTTTTAATCATAAATTTTTTTTCTTATGAAACAATTAACCATTACGAATGGGTTCACTAAGATGTCGGACCCAGTCTTGTCGAACAGGGCACAGCAAATTCACGATCACATTAAAGACAATGTGAATTTTGCTGATCCCCAACCTACGCTCACAGAGCTAAAGGATGCCATTGATGTATTTTGCGCAGCATTGCTGAAATGTAAAGATGCTGACCGCCTGAACCTGGCCATTAAAAACCAGAAGAGGGAAATACTCATTGACACCCTGCATTTGCTGGGCGATTATGTATTATTTAAATCAGCAGGCAATAGAGTGGCGGCGCTCAGCTCTGGTTTCTCCATTAAAAAAACGCGGGCGCCACGTCCGCCATTGACAAAGCCGGAAAGCTATGCTGTGGAAAATGGCAGCAATCCCTGCGAGCTGAAAAGCATATCAAGCACGGTGCCTGTTGCCATCAGTTATAACCACCAGTATATAGAAGCTGAACTGCTCCATACCGGTATCTGGCAGACGGTGCCGAGCACCAGAGCCCATTGTATCATCCGCCACCTGAAATCAGGCGTCATCTACCATTGCCGTGTAGAGGTGCTTGGCTCTCACGGACAGGTGATGTACAGTGATATACAGACCCGCAGAGTAGCGTAGTCTGTTTTCCTCAACCGCTCAATGATGAATTTTTCTTAAAAAAAAAGACTACAGAAATGTGGTCTTTTTTTTGCGGGAATGCAATTTCTCCTGCTCCAAAATTTAATACTTTACCAACCAGGAACGCCCCCCGTCTGGCCTCCACCAATGGGATCACGGGGATAAACTCAATTTCCGGAATAATGTTTCCATGTTTCAAAATTACTGGCTCCATCCTGATAAAAATATTGCAGATGAATAAAAATTCTCCTTCAGTTTGAATGTTTTCATTCATACTGCTTAACCATGAAATAAGAATAAAGGTACAAGTCAACCGGT
>JBDTEK010000367.1:0-2937 GCA_039922575.1 Ginsengibacter sp. | reverse complement strand
CACGAACAATGGAGCAAGGAGGGAGCAGCAAAAGTTTTAATTAAACCTGCTGCACAAGGAACAGGTGTTATTGCCGGAGGTAGTATGCGTGCGGTATTGGAAAGCGCTGGTATTACAGATGTATTGGCAAAATCATTAGGTTCTTCTAATCCGCAAAACGTGGTAAAAGCTACAGTTAAGGCTTTGGCTTCCTTAAGAGAGCCTATCGCTGTCGCAAAAACAAGAAATATTTCTTTAAAGAAAGTTTTTAACGGATAAAGAACAATGAAAAGTAAGTAGTGGAAACAGAGATTTTGTCTTGAAAGCCCGGTACAAACCTTTTGAAAGTAAAAAGTAAAAAAATGAAAAAGATTAAAATAACTCAGGTTAAAAGTGGCATCGATCGTTCTGAACGTCAGAAGCTTACTTTACAAGCCTTAGGATTAAATAAATTAAATGCCACGAAAGAAGTGGAAGCTACTCCGCAGATTTTGGGTATGGTAAAAAAAGTGAATCATCTTATAAAAGTAGAAGAACTGGCATAACCGGTTCTTTTGTATTATTTAAAAATTATAAAAGCGAGTCCTGTGTACCGGGGCGTTAAGTTAAAAAAAAGTACAATGCAATTACACAATTTAAGGCCTGCAACAGGCGCTACACACAAAGAAAAACGAATTGGTCGCGGAGAAGCTTCAGGTAAAGGCGGCACCTCTACAAAGGGAAATAAGGGCGGCCAGAGCCGTGCTGGTTATAAAATAAAAATGGCACACGAAGGTGGACAAATGCCAATTCAGCGTCGGATACCCAAACGTGGTTTCAAAAATAATAATCGAATAGAATACAAAGTATTCAATCTTGGCCAGATAGATCAGCTGATTGAAAAGCACGAGATCAAAGAATTTAATATAGAGAATCTTTATATTAATAACCTTATTAGCCAAACCGATAAAGTAAAGATTTTAGGCAATGGTGTTTTGAAAGCTAATATTGCCTTTAAAGTTAACGCCATCAGTCAAAAAGCTAAAGGCGCCATCGAGGCAGCCGGGGGTTCTATAGAAATAGTTAAATAATTAAATGATATTTGCAAACTAAATTCTAGTTTATAAATAATTAAATTGTGATAATCCTGTGAAGAAATTCATCAAAACATTAAGAAATATCTGGACTATTGAGGAATTAAGAAATAAACTTCTGGTTACTCTGGCTCTTTTATTTGTATTCAGAGTTGGCTCTTTTATTGTTCTTCCGGGAATAGATCCCAACAAACTGGCCAACCTGGAATCAAGTACGCAAGGCGGAATGCTTGGCTTGTTAAATTCATTTGTAGGAGGTGCGTTTGCTAAAGCCTCCATCTTTGCACTCGGCGTAATGCCTTATATATCTGCTTCTATTTTTATGCAGTTGGTTACTGTTTTAGTGCCGCAAATTTCAAAGATTCAGAAAGAAGGAGAGAGTGGCCAGAAAAAAATTACTCAATGGACCCGTTACCTCACTATAATCGTTACAGCCTTTCAGGCAGCAGCTTATATCGGTTTTCTTCAGTCTTCCAGCCGGGATGCTATGCTTGAAGGATACAAAGATTTTTTCTGGGTATCTACAGTAGTCCTTCTTACAGTGGGCACCTTGTTTGTAATGTGGTTGGGTGAAAAAATAACTGATAAAGGAATTGGAAACGGTATTTCCATTATTATTATGGTCGGCATTTTAGCACGTCTTCCGCAATCATTTATGCAGGAGTTTTATGCAAAAGAAGCGCGCGGCGGTGGCGGATTATTAATATTTATGGTAGAAATAGCTGCATTTATCGCGGTGATTCTTGGGTTGATCGTATTGGTACAAGGAGTGCGAAAAGTGCCGTTGAACTATGCCAAGCAAATAGTCGGAAACAGGCAATTTGGAGGGGCAAGGCAATTTCTTCCTTTGAAAGTAAATGCTGCTAACGTAATGCCAATCATCTTTGCTCAGGCGATAATGTTCTTACCTACAATATTTGCAGGTTTTCAAACTTCCGGAAAAAATTGGGCAGTGTACTTTACCGATCCGACAAATGGAGTTTATATGATTGTTTTTGGCATAATGACCATCGCTTTTACTTTTGTATATACAGCGCTTATATTCAATCCCAAACAAATGTCGGATGACTTAAAGCGAAGTAACGGTTTTATACCAGGAGTAAAGCCGGGGCAGCCCACTACCGATTATATTGGTACTATTATGGATAGGATAACTTTGCCGGGATCTATTTTATTGGCTATCGCGGGTATTTTACCTGGTTTGGTTCAATTGGTCGGAGTATCACAAGGGTTTGCTACCTTTTATGGTGGTACCTCATTGCTGATTATGGTTGCAGTTGTTCTAGATACTTTACAACAAATAGAAACACAATTACTGATGCGCCAATATGATGGATTAATGAGTACCGGCCGTATACAGGGTAGACAATCTACAGCAGCGCCTGGTATTACAGGGATGTAATTAAAATTAATAAAACAGAATATATTTTAAAACCCTGGCCTATTCTGTCAGGGTTTTTTAAATGAACAAATAATATGATCTTATACAAAAATGATGAAGAGGTTGAACTGATCAGGCAGAGTTGTAAGCTGGTAAACGATGCGATAGCTGAGGTAGCTCTTTTAATTAAACCCGGAATTTCTACAATGGAATTAAATGACCGGGCAGACGAATACATCCGCGATCATGGCGCAATTCCTTCATTTAAAAATTACCAGGGATTTCCATTTGCCTGCTGTATGTCGGTTAATGACGCTGTAGTACATGGTTTTCCAACAAATGTTGAATTAAAAGAAGGCGATGTTGTTTCTGTAGATGTGGGCGCATACAAAAATAAATTTCACGGAGATAGTGCCTATACTTTCGCTTTAGGTACTGTCAGCGATGAGGTCAAACATTTAATGAAAGTTACCAAAGAATCTTTATACAAAGGAATTGAAAAGG
>JBDTEK010000366.1:0-20088 GCA_039922575.1 Ginsengibacter sp. | reverse complement strand
GGATAAAAAAGAAAGAGGGAAAATGCATATAAACCCAGTAGAAATTTATGTATTCCTTTATAATATTTGCTTGTAGTATAATGACGTGCTTTCTGCCTTACCCACTGTTTCCATGTGGTTGCAGGTTGGGATAGTGTAAATGCATCTTTATCAATTACGATGGCAGTGTTATTTTTAGTGGTTGCTTTATTTATAAACAGATCATCATCGCCACCGGGCACGTGGTTTTGTGCAGAAAACCCTTTATGCCTGAAAAAGATAGTTTTTTTATAACTTAAATTTCTTCCAACGCCCATGTAAGCCATACCACTTTGCGCATAAGATAAATATTGCAAAGCGGTATGAAATGTTTCCCATCGGACTATTTTATTAAATAGTCCTTTCTTTTTGTGAAGCGGGCCATAACCAAGAACGATTTCTATACCATCATTAAATCCATCCTGCATTTTTTCAATCCAAAATTCGGAGGCCGGCACACAATCCGCATCAGTAAGCAATACAATTTCGTGCTTTGCTGTTTTAATCCCAATACTTAAAGGAAACTTTTTGCCGGGAATAAATCTCGCTTCCTGCTTTAATTCTACAAGTTGCAATTGTTTAAAACTTCTTTGAAATTCCTCCAGAATATATTTACTCTCGTCAAAAGAATTATCATTTACTACAATCACCTCATGTGTGGTCTGATATTTTTGGACCAATGCCCCCGGAAGATTTTTTACTAAATTAGCTGCTTCATCTCTAGCACAAATAATTACTGAAACAGGATGCGTTTGTGAAATATCTTTTGCTTTAGCTTTATAAAATGCAAGCCGCAAAAAGAAAAAAAGGTAATAAAATAATTGAATAAATGTGATTATTGCAAACGCGACAAAAATCAAATTTCCAGGCTGGCTTAAAAATTCAGTTAGTTTCATGTAAATGCAAACATACTTTCCTTAAAGATAGTTGCAAAATATCATATTTTGTTTTGAAATTTTTGGGGTGCATTTTAAAATTTTGCTTCGTATTAAAGGTTGCCAACCTTGGAAAATTTGTTTGTAAATGTAGGTATGAAACTTTTAAGGTTGGCATCCTTTACGATATTTAAATTGCACCCTTTTTTTGAGAGGGTATTTCAATTTTTGCTGATTTGTCGGTTGGGATATAATATGTGATCTGTATTGCTATTGCATCAATAAATGATCATTCGCACATTAGATAGCTATATTTGCAGTTTTTTAAAAATCCTTTTTCAAAGATGCCTGCATTACAATTTGAACTTCAACATACCGATACAATTACAAAAGCACGCGTTGGGAAAATTACTACTGATCATGGTGAAATTCAAACACCTATATTTATGCCCGTAGGTACTGTTGGAAGTGTGAAAGCGGTTACACAGCAACAATTGCACAAAGATGTAAAAGCGCAGATTATTCTTGGAAATACTTATCATTTATATTTACGCCCCGGCCTGGAAGTTTTAGAAGCTGCCGGCGGATTGCATCAATTTATGAATTGGAATAAACCTATTCTTACGGATAGTGGAGGTTTCCAGGTTTTCTCTTTAAGTGCTGTAAGAAAACTTACCGAGGAAGGAGCAGTGTTTCAAAGCCATATTGACGGGAGCAGGCATCTGTTTTCTCCTGAAAAAGTAATGGATATACAGCGAATAATAGGTGGCGATATCATTATGGCTTTTGATGAATGTCCTCCCGGCGCAAGTGAATATACTTATGCAAAAACTTCTTTGGAATTAACCAACCGTTGGCTCGATCGCTGTTTTGATCGCTTTAATTCAACTGAAAGCAAGTACGGTTACACACAAAATTTGTTTCCGATTGTACAGGGCGGTATCCATCAGGATTTGCGGAAGTGGTCATGCGAACATGTTTCATCTAAAAATGCTACAGGCAACGCTATAGGAGGTTTGAGTGTAGGAGAGCCTACAGAAAAAATGTATGAAATATGTGAGCTTTGCTGTGATAATCTACCAGCAAACAAACCCCGCTATTTAATGGGAGTAGGTACTCCATGGAATATTTTGGAATGTATTTCCCTTGGCATAGACATGTTTGATTGTGTGATGCCTACGCGAAATGGCCGCAATGCAATGCTCTTTACGACCAAAGGAATTATTAATATTGATAATAAAAGGTGGGAAAAAGACTTTTCTCCCATTGATGATGGCATTGAATGTGAAGTAAGTAATTTTTACAGTAAGGCTTACTTACGCCATTTAATGAAAGCGAAAGAAATTTTAGGATTGCAAATCGCGAGTATACATAATCTAGCGTTTTATCTTGATATTGTAACCAGTGCACGAAAGCATATTGTGGATGGAACTTTTTCATCATGGAAAAATGAAATGGTGATACGCTGGCAACAGCGATTGTAAAAAAAAATGAATATTAACGTGTTTGATGGCCGATAAGAAAATGATTTGTGAAAATTCCTAAAATAATATCCTGTCTATTGGGAATAAATTTTTTTGCCCATCTTTGCACTGATGCAGTTAAATGTATTTTATTTGGAAAGAATTTTTTTTATCACTTGTAAATTTCATTTTATGACGAAATGGTTCATCACTATTTTATTTACATTTATTGCAAGTAGTTTTTTGTTTGCACAGCAAAATAATTTGGAAATTAAAGGGACCGGTTCTAATTTGTTTTTAGCACATACGGTGGCGCCCAAAGAGAGTTTGTATAGTGTTGGACGTTTGTATAATGTACCGCCCAAAGAACTTGCTAATTATAATCATTTACAATTGACCACCGGGTTAATTGTAGGGCAAGATTTGAAAATCCCTTTAGACAAAGCAAATTTCTCTCAAAGAGAGGTTGCAAAAACTGGTGAAGTATTGATTCCCATTTACCATACTGTAGCGCCTAATGAAACTTTATATCGCCTGGGAGTTAATTATAACAAGGTGCCGTTAACTTCAATAAAAAAATGGAACCATCTTCAGTCTGATGCAGTAAGCGAAGGCACTCCGATGATTGTTGGATTCCTTAAAGTAGATAAAAATCAGTCGTCACTGGCATCAAGCTCAGCAAAACATAGTCAGGAAGTTGCTGTGGCTGAGGCAAGAGAAAAAAGTGTAGAAAAAAAGCCGGAAGAAGTAAAAGAAAAAAAGCCTGTTGTAAAGGAGCCTGAACCTATTAAAATCGAAGAAAAAAAGATAAACTCAGTGCAGTCAGAAGAAAATAAAGATGCTGTTAAAACGGTAAATGCAAAAAGCAGTATTAATTTTTCAGGTGGCTATTTCAAATCATTGTATGATCGCCAAATTCAACAAAGTGCCGCAGTGAATAATTCAGGAAGTGCAGGTATTTTCAAGTCCACCAGCGGTTGGCAGGATGGCAAATATTATTGTTTTAATAATGACGCAACACCAGGAACTGTATTAAAAATAACAGACAATGCTACGGGCAAAAGCGTTTATGCTAAGGTGCTGGATGCCATCCCCGATATCAAACAAAATGCAGGGATATCTCTGGTTATCAGCAATGCTGCTGCCGAGGAACTTGGTGCAGAACAAAATAAGTTTGATTATGTAGCAAGTTTTGGAAAATAGGTTGGCTTATTAATGTGCATTTCTCCATCCTCTTAAAAAATCCTCTATCTTCATTTTCTTTTTGCCTTCCAGTTGAATTTCTTTCAAAGAGATAAATCCATCCTTTGCGCAAAATTTTAAGAATGATTTATGGTCAGTAATTATTCTCCCGGGATCTAGAGTATCCTTGCTAAGTTCTTTTTCGGCTACAAAAATTTTTAATTTTTTATCATTTAAAAAAGTAAAGGCAGTAGGGTAGGGTGATAATCCACGAATAAGATTATCTATTTCACTTACATTTTTATCCCAGTTTATTTCGCAGGTTTCTGTAAAAATCTTAGGCGCTTTTTTCAACATCTCAGACGCCGGATTTGAGGCATTTGGTTCTAAATCGGATAAGTTGAATTGAATAGTTTCTTCAATATTTCCTTTTTCTACTTCTTTTAGGGTCTGCAGAAGAAGGTCAGCACCAATGTGCATCATTTTATCATGTAAGGTGCCAGCCGTTTCATTATCGTCAATTTTTATTCTCTTTTGTAATAAAATATTGCCTGTATCTATTTCATGCCTTAGTTTAAAAGTAGATACACCGGTTTCCTTTTCTCCATTTATAATTGCCCAGTTTATTGGTGCTGCGCCTCTGTATTGAGGTAATAATGATGCATGTAAATTGATCGTTCCCATTGATGGCATATTCCATACAATTTCAGGAAGCATGCGAAAGGCTACAACTACTTGTACATCTGCGTGCAGAGATCTTAATTCCTCAATAAAATCCGGATTTTTCAATTTTTCCGGTTGAAGAATTTTTAGATTTTTTTCTTTTGCGTATTTTTTAATCGCACTTTCGGTTAATTGTAATCCCCGGCCGGCGTTTTTATCCGGTGAAGTTACTACTGCCACAATATCAAACCCCGATTCATATAATTTGTCTAATGATGCAACCGCGAATTGAGGGGTTCCCATAAAAATGATCCGTAAACTCAATAGAATGTTATTTAATGTAGAATTATTTATGTAAAAATAGGATACATTAATCATTCTAATTTCTGTTTACCATCTATTTGACTAATTCAAAAGCTGGTAAAATTATTGTAAAAATAAAATTCCGTCATTTATTCCCTGCCATAAATAAAATATTATTAGTACTTTACTCAACTCAAAAAATGAGAATTGTAAAAACAATCGATTTACTCAAAAATTTAAATTAATAATTATGAGCAAAGCAAAAAAAGGTGATCACGTAAAAGTACATTATACGGGTAAATTAACCTCCGGCGAACAATTTGATTCTAGTACAGGAAGAGAGCCACTTGCGTTTACAGTTGGTGCCGGACAAATGATAAAAGGATTTGATGAAGCAATTCCGGGAATGGAGATTGGAGAGAAGAAAACTATAAATATAGCCCCTGAGAATGCTTATGGTGAAAAAAATAAGGAAGCAGTTATAGAGTTTCCAAAATCAAATATTCCTGAAGATATGAAACTGGAGCCCGGTATGAAATTACAATTGCAAAATGCTGAAGGTCATCCGATACCGGTGGTGGTTACTGAAGTAAAAGATGATGTAGTTATACTGGATGCCAATCATGAATTAGCAGGAAAGGAATTAATTTTTGATATCGAGCTGATGGAAATATCCTGACATCTTCCCGACAGCCTTCTTCAAATGTGAAGCACTCATTTCAATTTTTTTTCACTTTCTTATTTCACGGTAGCATTAAATAATTTTGACCATTTTCATAATCTTTGTCTAATGCCTCCAATACGGTCTGGAAATGTTTTTCATTTCCCAAAAAGTCGGCTGATGAAGCATCAATAAATAATGTTTTGATGTGATGCTGCTTTATGTATTGCGTATAAGTTTCCTGTAATGAAAATAAATATTCGGGATCTATTGATTGTTCGTATGAACGGTTTCTTTTTCTGATATTTTCTTTCAGTTTTCCAATTGGTGCATGCAGATAAATCAGCAGATCGGGCTGTACCAGTTGCGGATTGATGATGTCAAAAAGTTTCTGATACAATAAAAATTCTTCTTCAGGTAAATTTACTTTGGCGAATAATAGGCATTTGGTAAACATGTAATCAGAAATAGTGGTCTGGTGAAACATGTCTTTTGTTTGCAACAACTCTTTTAATTGCTTATATCTTTCCGCCATAAAAAATAATTCAAGGGGAAAGGCATACTGCTGTTTGTTTTCATAAAATTTTGGTAGAAATGGGTTGTCGGCAAATTCTTCCAGGATGAGCCTTGCATTAAAATGTTTGCTTAACAAATGCGCTAAAGTAGTTTTCCCTGCGCCAATGTTTCCTTCGATAGTTATGAAATTGTATTTCATTTTTTAATTAATAAAATAAATTTTCCAAAGGGAGAATTTATTTTAGGTACTTATTTTGGAATTTTCTTTAAAAATATTTCGTCAAAAATAATGACTGTGTATTAATTGCGGCAACTTGCTAGTTTGCCCCGCTTAAAATGTGGACAATGCTTTTACATCAAGTTTGTCTTTTGACGTTAAAAGTAATTCTCTAATGGTTTTACCCAAACCTGGATGAACCAGGCCCGGAGCTATTTCATTAAGGGGCATTAATACAAATCGCCTGTTTTGTATTTCTTTATGAGGAACTGTTACGCTTGGAGTATTTATAATTTCGTTATTAAAAAATAAAATATCAATATCAATAATTCTTGCAGCATTTTTCACCGTTCGTATTCTTCCCATTTCTTTTTCAATTCCTAAAATAGCCTTCATTACATTTTCGGGAGAAAGTTTAGATTCCACTATTAGTATCTGATTATAAAATCTAGATTGACTTTTGTTTCCCCAGGGTTCGGTTTCATAGATAGAAGAATTTTTGGAAACAATTCCTATATTTTTTTTTATTAAATCCACTGCCCTCGCCAGGTGTTTATTTCTATCGCCTATATTGCTGCCGGTTATTAAATATAATGTGTTCATTTATTACTTATTTAGAATTCCATCAACCTTTTATCCAATTCTAATAGTTCAGCCGAAATGATCGTTACTTTCTTGAAATCATTATGAAGTGGATTTAATAAAAAGTTTTGTTCTTGTGGCACTATTGCTGACGGAACTTTTAAAACCAATGATTGTTTATTTTGAATAAACTGGTCGCCCATCCATTGTGTGTAATCAAAATTCCGGTGCCAATCTTTCCTTATTTTGTCAGCGGTAATTTCTAAGGTATTTTTATCCTCCGGAATTTTTATTTGAAGAAGGTATTGAGATGCTGGAATATATTGCCTCTTTAAATGCACAAGCGATTCAAGTATGCATAAAGAAATAAATTGTGACGTGTAAAGTAGGCGCACTCCTTTGGAGTTCCACCTGGAACCTGCTATAGCAGCGCCATTCCCTGAAATATCCGCTTTGTAAATTTCGTTGGTAATCCGGTAAACTATCATGCGAAAATTCCATGTTCGATTCTGATCAATTGAGTAAGTACATTATTGATTCCTTCAAAACTTGCCAGGGAATGTAATGATAATCTTCCTTCCAGCATGTATGGATTATCTCTGATCCACAGTAAGAATTTTTCGTAACTTCCAAAAACTTCCAGCCCTCGTTCAATTACTTTATCTATTTGAAGAATTCTGTCGGAAACGCTGAAACTAAAAGTACTGTTGTCTTTTGCATATCGCTGCAAAGTTCTTTCAGAAATATGAAGGATATCAGACCATTCTTTTTGAGTGAAGTCGGTTTTAGAATCTATTTTTTTAAAATCTCTATAGGTAAAATCTTTTACAGCATTAAATTTTTGAGGTAAATTATATGTCATTAATGGTTCTCCTACCTTTGAAGGTGCCTCACCGGTTATTTTATAGTCTTTTTTATTTTTCATATCTGTCATTTGTCTCCCAAAGATACGTCATTTGTCTTGGTTTTAATAATTTTTTCCACTTTATTTTTTCTCCAATAGTTTTGCGTTCTTTAAAAAAGATTATCTAGATGAGATCATACAGTCAGTTACAGGCAATGATGGCCATTGCCAAAGCGAGTTTGAGGGCAATTTTCAGAAGCCCTTCAGCGGTGGTATTTGGTTTTGCTTTTCCTTTTATTTTTATTTTAGTTTTTGGATTTATGGGAAATAATGGAGCCGCGAGAAACTACAAAGTGGCATTGGATAATAATGCTGATACCACGAATGAACTGTTCACTGCCTTAAAAAATGTGAGAGCCGTTACAATTAAACGATATTTGGATAGCCAGTCGCTAAAGAAGGATTTACAAAGGGGAAATATTGCCGGTATAATTAATATTCAAAAAAACCCATCTGGTACACCTCCTTATATTTTTACCTTAAAAACCACCACCTCAAGTAATGATCAATGGCCACAATTTAAAACACTTGCCGAAAGCGTGATCAATAAAATCAGCGACAAGCATTTCCCCGGAAGGCCTGTATATGCCAGTTTTGATTTCGATTTTACAAAAGATATTGCAGTAACCAGGCAATACAAAACGATAGACTTTATACTCCCCGGCCAGCTTGGATTTTCATTACTTGCTTCAGGCGTATTCGGAGTGGCATTTACTTTTTTCAGCCTTAGAAATACATTAGTATTAAAAAGATTCTTTGCTACCCCCATCACTCGCACCTACATTATAATGGGTGAAATGCTCAGTCGAGTTTTATTTCAAATGTTGACGGCGATTGTGATCATTTTGGCGGGAAAATATTTATTTGGTTTCACATTAATTCATGGATTTGAAACTTTTATAGAAATGCTTGTGTTAAGTTTTTTAGGATTAGTTGTTTTTATGGGCTTCGGATTCGTAGTGAGCGGATTAGCCAAAAATGACAATACGATTCCACCGTTTGCCAATATAATCACACTTCCCCAGTTTTTAATCGGAGGAACTTTTTTCCCAATAGATGTGTTTCCTAAATGGTTGCAATGGATTGCCCAGGCCATGCCATTAACTCATTTGAATAATGCATTGAGAGAAGTTGCTTTTGAAGGTCAGAATTTGTGGGATGTACGCTTAGAAATCGGAATACTCTTACTTTGGGGAATTGTGATCTATGCTATTTCTGTAAAAGTTTTTAAGTGGGAATAAATTAACTCTTATGCGTTCTGTAATTATTTTTCTTTTTAGTCTTTTTATTTTTTTTATAATAATTGCCTTGGTTGGTTTGCTGTTACCATCAAAAGTAACTATTACAAAGTCTGTTTTAATAAACGCCACTTCTGATCGGATCAGAAGTCAGATTCTTGATTTCAATAACTGGAAAAATTGGTATCCTCCATTACAGAATGAAAATGTAAGCGTGATAGCCAATCCGCCTAAAAAAAACGCTCTTCGATCGGTTTCGGTGAAAGACTATAAAGGAGAACAGGTTGATTTTGATTTAATTTATACTTCAAGGGATACTTTGGTTGTTGCTGTTAAATCCCAGTCATCAACAAAACTTTATTATCAGTTTCTTTTAATTCCTCATCTTTCTGGTAAAATGCAATTAACATTAAATGTAAACACGGTTTTTAAATGGTATCCGTGGGAAAAGATAAAAGGAGTTTTTCTGGATAAAATTTCGGGGCCACAATATGAAGCCGCTCTTAGCAATTTAAAAAAGTTGGTTGAAAAATAAAATGACTCATAATCTTTATTTAGTTTAATTAAAATAAGAATGCCGGGTTTACTTTTTCAACTAAAAATTTTTTTTTCAAAATTATTTCTCTAAAAATTTCAAATTTCTTTTTATCCCTTCAAACTTTGATCTTTTTAATGGTGACTTTCTGAAAATAATTTTGAAAGACTCTTCCGTTAATTCTTCCCAATCATTTTTGGTGAAATTTAAAACTTCATTCAAAGGAGTAAATTCTAATTCATTGTTTGGTTTTGAAAAGCGATTCCATGGGCATACATCCTGGCATATATCGCAACCAAACATTTTATTTTCAAATTTGCCTTTCATTTCCACCGGTATCAACATGTCTTTTAATTCTATAGTGAAATATGAAATGCATTTGCTGCCATCAATAACTTTATCAGGTAAAATGGCATCGGTAGGGCAGGTATCTATACATTTAGTGCACGTTCCGCAGTAATCTTTTATAAATGGGTTATCTGCTTCCAATTCCATATCTGTTATCAAAGTGGCAATAAAGAAGAATGATCCGCTTTCTTTTGTTATTAAATTTCCATTTTTCCCAACCCAACCCAAACCACTTTTTTCTGCCCAGCTTCTTTCCAAAACGGGTGCGCTATCGGTAAAACCTCTTCCATTTATTTCACCAACATTCTCTTTTAATAGTTGTAAAAATTTTTTGAGTTTCTTTTTAATTACTTCGTGATAATCATTTCCATAAGCATATTTTGAGATTTGAGGGACTTCTCCATTTTGTTGTTGCGCCGGGAAATAATTTAAAAGTAAAGTAATAACGGATTTTGCACCAGGAACTAATTTAGTAGGATCGGTTCTCAGATCAAAATAATTTTCCATATAGGCCATTTTTCCATGAAAACCTTTATTGAGCCATTTTTCCAGGTATCGCGCTTCTTTATCTAATTTAGCAGCTTTTGCAATTCCGCAATAATCGAAGCCCAGCGATTGGGCGGTAGTCTTTACAAATGAGGTATAATTTTGTTTTTTTATCATAACAGTATTACAAAAGTAGTTTAGTATCATCGCAATAATATAACTGAAATTATTTCATGCAAAGCATATTCTTTCTGCATTTGCGTCATAAAACCAGCCATTTATGAGGCAAAATTTTCCTCAGTTTTTATTGGATTAGAATTTGTGCAATGTAAACGTATAATTAAAATAGAATTTAAATATGAATCCTGGAAACTTAACTATAAAATCGCAGGAAATTTTTCAGAAAGCACAACAAATTGCTTTCAATGATAAAAATCCAAATATTGAAGTAGAACATCTGCTAAAAGCTTTATTAACGGATGAGGACAGCCCCGTTGATTTTCTACTAAAGAAAAACAATGTCAATGTTAATTTTGTAGAAAGCAAGGTTGATGAAAGTATAAAGAAATTGCCAAAAATGGGAGAGGGCGAGCCTGCTCAAGTTATAAGCCGCGATCTTAACAATGTAATGCTTCGTGCCGCTGCCTCCTTAAAAACCTTTGGTGATAATTTTGTTAGCGTGGAGCATTTGTTATTGGCGATCGTTCAGGGAAATGATAATACAGCCAAAATTTTGAAAGATGCTGGCCTCACTGAAAAGAATTTAATTGCTGCAATCAAGGATTTGAAAAAAGGATCTACCGTTTCTTCACAAACGTCAGAAACCCAATTCAATGCCTTAAATAAATATGCGAAAAATTTAAATGAACTCGCAAGAAGTAACAAACTCGATCCTGTAATTGGCCGTGATGAGGAGATAAGGAGAACATTGCATATTTTATCAAGAAGAACCAAGAACAATCCTATTTTGGTAGGTGAACCGGGTGTCGGTAAAACAGCCATAGTAGAAGGTTTGGCTAATAGGATTATCAGTGGCGACGTTCCTGAAAATTTAAAATCAAAAATTATTTTCGCATTGGATATGGGATTGTTAATTGCAGGTGCGAAATATAAGGGTGAGTTTGAAGAAAGATTAAAATCAGTAATAAAAGAGGTGGCAGATAGTAATGGCGAAATAATAATGTTCATTGACGAGATTCATACTTTGGTGGGCGCCGGCGGAGGTGAAGGCGCCATGGATGCCGCTAATATTTTAAAGCCTGCTTTGGCTCGTGGTGAGTTAAGAGCTATAGGTGCGACAACACTAAATGAATATCAGAAGTTTTTTGAAAAAGATAAAGCGCTTGAAAGAAGATTTCAGAAAGTAATGGTAAATGAGCCCAATGTAGAAGATGCTATTTCAATTTTAAGGGGATTAAAAGATCGTTATGAAACCCACCATCATGTGCGTATAAAAGATGAGGCGATTATAGCCGCAGTGGAATTATCGAATCGGTATATTACTGATCGGTTTTTGCCTGATAAGGCAATAGACCTGATTGATGAAAGTGCTGCCAAACTTAGGCTGGAAATGAATTCTATGCCTGAGGACCTGGATAAATTAGACAGGGCCATCAGGCAATTAGAGATAGAAAGAGAAGCTATAAAACGTGAAAATGATGAAGTGAAATTAAAAGAATTAAACACAGAAATATCTAATCTCGCTGTACAAAGAGATACTTTTAAAGCTAAATGGCAACAGGAAAAAGAGTTGGTAGATAAAGTGCAAAATGCCAAAGCTGAAATGGAAAATTTGAAGATGGCCGCGGAAAAAGCCGAACGTGAAGGTGATTATGGTAAGGTGGCAGAAATACGATATGGAAAACTGCAGGAGCAAGAAAAATTGATAGCAGGATATTCGCTTGATCTCGATGAAAAAAGTGAAAAGAGATTACTTAAAGAAGAGGTAGATGCTGAAGATATTGCAGAAAGCGTAGCCAAGGTCACCGGAATTCCAGTGAACAAAATGCTGCAAAGTGAAAAAGACAAATTACTGAACCTGGAAGATGAATTGCACAAACGCGTAGTAGGCCAGGATGAAGCAATAGAAGCAGTTGCGGATGCAGTACGCCGCAGCAGCGCAGGTTTACACGATCCTAAAAAACCAATTGGTTCTTTTATTTTTTTGGGTACCACAGGTGTGGGAAAAACTGAACTCGCAAAGGCATTGGCAGAATATCTCTTCGATGATGATAGTATGATGACGCGAATTGATATGAGTGAATACCAGGAAAAACATTCAGTGAGCAGACTGGTAGGGGCACCTCCGGGATATGTAGGTTATGAAGAAGGAGGACAGCTAACGGAAGCGGTTAGACGTAAACCATATAGTGTAATTTTATTAGATGAAATTGAAAAAGCACATCCTGATGTTTTCAATATTTTATTGCAGGTATTGGATGATGGCAGACTAACTGATAATAAAGGAAGGGTAGTAAATTTTAAAAATACCATCATTATCATGACCAGTAATATGGGAAGCCATATTATTCAGGCAAATTTTGAAAATGTAACCGAAAAGAATAAGGAGGAAATAGTGGATACAACGAAGCGTGAAGTGCTGGATTTATTAAGACAAACCATTCGGCCTGAATTTTTAAACAGGATTGATGAAATTATTATGTTCCAACCATTGATGCGAGACGATATCAAAGAAATTATAAGAATTCAATTGAATGATCTGAAACAGCTACTTGCTAAAAGCGGTGTTACTCTTGAATTTACGGATTACGCCCTCGATTATTTAGCTGAAAATGGTTTTGATCCGCAGTTTGGTGCGCGACCATTAAAGAGGTTAATACAAAAATTAATTGTAAATCAATTAAGCAAAAAATTATTAGGAGGTTCAATTGATAAAGCTAAACCGGTACTGGTAGATGTGTTTGATGGAGTAGTAGTTTTCAGAAATGAAGTGGTTCACGCTGAGGGTACTGCGATTTAATAAATAAAAAAACCACCTTTTTATAGGTGGTTTTTTTGTTTTCAAAAGGGAAATTTTTTCTTTAATTTAATATGCCTGGTAATTGGATTAGCTAATACCGGCATTAAGAATTTTTATCCATTTTTTTTCCTTTCATTTTTTTGTGGTTCATCTTGTAAGCCTTCATTTTTGATTGTTGATCCGGAGTCAAAATCGAATTCATTTTTTCCTTTTGACTTTTGTGCAATTCTTTCATTTTAGCTGCTTTTTGATCCTGTGAAAGGCTGGCGTCATTTTTTATAGCATCTCTTTGCTGTTTATTACCTTGATGCATTTCTTTCATTTGTGCTTTTTGATCTGGTGTCAGATTCAGATCTTTCATCATTTTTGACGATTTTCGGTGCATTGCATCCTTTTGCACCTTTTGAGCCGGATCTGCATTCCTATTAACTTGTGCATTACTGTTTACAGCAAATAAACAAGTAGCGATCAGCATTACTAATAATTTTTTCATGTTTAATTGTTTTAATTTAAATCATAGATTCTTTAAGAAGATCGAAGTTTAAATTCAAATTGTTAAAGAAAAAAAATAAGCCAATTAGCTAATTTAAAAGATTATCTCAAAAATAGTAACTCTCTGTATTTAGGTAATTCCCAAAACTCATCATCCACCAGCAATTCCAATTTGTCAACGTGGTAGCGTATTTCGTCAAAATATTTCTTTACCTCATTGCAATAAGCAATCGCTTTCTCACGTGTATCCTCAAGGTCGTTGGCAACTTTCCTCGCTTCTATCATATCTTTTACACGAACGGTAATAATATTGATGTGTTCAGAAATTTTTGTGGTAATTAATTTCTGCGAAGCATAATGGCTTTCATCAAAACCCAATTCCTTTAAGCCACGAATATTTTTAATTAAAACGTTTTGATATTTTATAGCTGCCGGCAATACATAAGTACTGGCTAAATCGCCTACTACCCTGGCTTCTATCTGGATTTTCTTTGTATAATTTTCAAGCCAAATTTCGTAGCGAGCTTCCAATTCAGGATGAGAAAAAATACGATGCCTTTCAAAAAGGTTTTTTGATTTTTCTGTTACAAAAGCATCGAGTGCTTCCGGGGTGGTTTTTACATTGGGGAGACCTCTTTCTTCTGCTATTTTTTCCCATGAAGTACTATATCCATCACCTTCAAATAAGATAGATTTGCTTTCTACAATATATTTTTGAATGATCTGCATCAGAGCAATCTCTTTCTTTTCTCCTTTTTCAATAATCGCATCTACTGCTATTTTAAATTGGGTGAGTGTTTCACACATGATCGTATTCAAAACCGTCATTGGCCCTGCGCAATTTGCCGATGAACCCACCGCTCTGAATTCAAATTTATTTCCTGTAAATGCAAAAGGTGACGTACGGTTCCTGTCCGTATTATCAAGCATCAATTCCGGAATGCTTTTGTGAATATCGAGCTTAAGCATCGCTTCATCCTGCTCGTCAAATTTCTGTCCAACTCTTTTCTCCACTTCATTCAGAACATTACTTAAGTATTTTCCTATAAAAATGGATATAATTGCCGGTGGCGCTTCATTGGCACCCAACCTGTGGTCATTGCCGGCTGTAGCAATTGAAGCCCTTAAAAGTTCTGCATAATCATGTACAGCTTTAATTGTATTTACAAAAAAAGCCAGAAACATTAAATTTGTTTTTGGAGTTTTGCCCGGTGCAAGCAGATTTACTCCTGTATTGGTAGCGAGGCTCCAGTTGTTGTGTTTTCCGCTTCCGTTAATTTTGGCAAAAGGCTTTTCGTGCAGCAATACAATAAGATTATGCTTTTTTGCTACCCGGCTCATCACATCCATCAGCAAAATATTGTGATCTACCGCCAGGTTCACTTCTTCAAAAATAGGCGCACACTCAAATTGGGAAGGTGCTACTTCATTATGCCTGGTGCGCAGCGGAATGCCTAATTTGTAAGCTTCTTCTTCATAATCTCTCATAAAGGAATAAACTCTTTCAGGAATAGCTCCAAAATAATGATCATCCAATTGTTGTCCTTTTGCAGGCGCATGGCCAAATACGGTTCTTCCTGTCATCATCAGATCTGGGCGGCCACTGGCTATTCCTGCATCTATCACAAAATATTCCTGCTCCCAGCCTAATGTGGGTGTTACGCTTGTAATATTTTTATCAAAATACTGGCATACATCTACAGCGGCTTTTTCTAACGCAACCAGTGATTTTAGTAACGGAGTTTTGGCATCCAGAGATTCGCCGGTATAAGAAACGAAAATAGTGGGAATACATAAAGTTTTTCCATTTCTCATTTCCATAATAAATGGTGGTGAAGATGGATCCCATGCTGTGTATCCACGTGCTTCGAATGTAGCCCTTAAGCCACCGCTTGGAAATGAGGAAGCATCCGGCTCCTGTTGAATTAAAGCGGCGCCGTCAAATTCTTCCAGCGCAGTTCCATCGCCTTTTAAAGTAAAAAATGAATCGTGTTTTTCAGCTGTGGCGCCAGTCAATGGTTGAAACCAATGAGTATAATGAGTTACATTTCTAGATTCGGCCCAATTTTTTAATGCGGATGCGATCTGATCGCCCATTTTCCGATCAATTTTTGTTTGATTTCGTATAGAAGATACCAGGCTTTTATATGCTTCATCGCTAAGGAATTCACGAGCTTTTTTTAGATTAAAAACGTTTTCTCCGAAAAAACTGGTTATTTTTTGAGATTCCGGAACATCAGTAAATTTGGAATTAGAAAATAATTCATGTAAAGCATTAAGTCGTAAAGATTGCATTTTTTTGAATTTAAGTAGCAAAAAAACAACTTATTTTTTTAAAATCGTAAATTATTTTTTAAAATTGTAGAAAAGAAGGTATAAAATTAATAATTTAATGAGATATTTTAAAACATAATGTTTATTCTTTTTGCTAAATATTTCCAATCTGTGAGGCACAAAAATGGTATCATTAGAAAAATAAAATAAATACTTCGATATCGAACGATGGCACCCATAATGGGAATGGTGTATCCAACAACCATGAACATGGTTAAACTAAAAAAAATGCAGAAATAAATTAAAGGATCAACATAGGTAATTTTTTTTCGGAAGAAAAGAAACAGTAAAAATATTATTTCAAAGAGAAGTATTTCGATGGAGAAAGGGATATAAATGAAGCTTTTAATTTCCGTTAAGTAAGGGCGCATTAATGAATGATTGAATGCCTGTGGCGCATTATTCAGAAAGCTTCTGAAATTAGGATAAAGTGGATTAATATTGATGGTAGAGGCACCTTGTTTTGAAATTTTTACAAATTCAATTTGTCTTTCTGAAACATATTGGGGAAGATCTGTTTTTGGTGAAATAAATTCTGAATTGAAAAACAAAAAGGCGATGATAATGTAAGTTGCCATAAAAGAAATAAAAGCATATTTAGGTTTTCGTTTTGCTATTATCCATGCCAATAATGCCGGTATTAATGTAATAAAAACAAAACTTCTCAATAATAATATTAGCAAAAGAAAAATGATGATGAGGGATATTCTTTTCCATAAAACATTATTGCGATTCGTCATTAAAAAAAACGAATGATAAATCACCATAGAAACGCACAATAAAATAAGGCCATCGCGATGAATCATCGCAGAAAAGAATAGTGCCGATGGCAAAATAAAAAGGCCAATAATAAGTTGATTAACGGAAGATGGGAAAATTTTAATAAATACTTTAAACAGTGCCACTATCCCAAAGAAGACGAGAAAATTATAGAATAATGTATTAATAAAAAAATTTTTGCCGCTAAAAATATCAAAAATAGAGAGCATTTTGATAATGAGATTGCTACGGGTATCATTCCAGTAAGAATTGTTTGTTTCGAGAAATCCGGAATAAGGTTTGGGATAATTATTTTGAAAAATATTAGTAAAATACTCGCCGGTATTATGAAAGAGCAGATTATATTCTTCGATGCCTTCGTTATGAAAAAGTAGTGAATCAGAAACCGGATAATAGTATAGATTGAAGTAAGATCCAATTAAAGACGCCGCAATTCTTATCAAAAACAAAAAGATCAGAAAACGTTTGTTTAATCCTGAAATGGCGAAGAACTTTATGCGGGTGATCAACCAGCAAAAGACGATGAGATAGGAAATGAAAAGAAGATAAAACAAGCAGAAAAAATTTAGAATGTGGGAAGTTAGTTAAAATATTTGCATCTGAATTAACATGATAAAGTTTAAGACATTGTAAGTTTGCGTTTTTATAATATTATGGAAATTACATTTGATACAGCGTCAAAACTTGGCTTGAAGCAAACTGAGTTTGAAAAAATTAAAGAAATACTGGGCCGTGTGCCCAACTTTACTGAATTGAGCGCCTATTCTGTAATGTGGAGCGAGCATTGTAGTTATAAAAATTCAATTAAATGGCTGAAAACCTTGCCACGCGAAGGTTCCAAATTGTTAATAAAAGCCGGGGAAGAAAACGCAGGCCTTATGGATATTGGCGATGGTATGGGAGTTGTTTTTAAAATTGAAAGCCACAATCATCCTTCTGCAATTGAGCCTTTCCAGGGCGCTGCTACAGGTGTAGGAGGTATCCATCGCGATATTTTTACTATGGGCGCCCGGCCCATTGCTACGCTTAATTCTTTGCGCTTTGGAAACCTGGATAATAAAAAAACGCAGCATTTATTAAGTGGAGTAGTGAGTGGAATAGGGCATTATGGAAATTGTTTTGGTGTTCCTACCGTGGGAGGTGAAATTTATTTCGAAGATTGCTATCATACAAATCCTTTGGTAAACGCGATGAGCGCCGGAGTAGTACGTTTAGGTGAAACCGTTAGTGCCACAGCATTGGGTGAAGGAAATCCAGTATTTATTGCCGGAAGCGCTACCGGAAAAGATGGTATGGGCGGTGCTGCTTTTGCTTCTGCTGATATTAATGAAAATAGTGCCGAAGATTTACCTGCCGTTCAGGTAGGAGATCCGTTTCAGGAAAAAAAGCTGTTGGAAGCATGTCTCGAAGTAATAAAGACCGGTGCTGTAGTAGGTATGCAGGATATGGGGGCGGCGGGCATTATTTGTTCTACTGCCGAAACGAGCGCAAAAGGCGGAGTAGGAATGGACATCTATTTAGAAAAGGTTCCTACCCGTCAAAAGGGAATGAAATCGTGGGAGTTGCTTTTAAGTGAAAGCCAGGAAAGAATGTTGTTAACTGTTCATAAAGGAAGAGAAAAAGAAGTGATTGCTATTTTTGAAAAATGGGATTTGCCATGTTTACAAATTGGAAAAGTTACAAAAGGAGAAATGTTGCGGTTTTATATGAACGATGTGCTGGAAGCGGAAATACCTGCTGAAAGTTTGGTTCTTGGTGGCGGCGCACCAGTGTATGAAAGGGAATATAAAAAGCCACAATATTTTGAAAAAATAAATGCTTTTGATGCAACGAAGATTCCTTTCCTCAAAGATTTAAAAGCAGCGGCGGAAAAATTAATTTTATTTCCATCAATTGCTTCCAAAAAGTGGATTTATGAACAATATGATAGCATGGTAGGCGCTTCTAACCTTAATACGAATGCTCCTTCAGATGCGGCGGTCGTTGCCGTGCGGGGAACCGGAAAGGCGCTTGCGCTCACTACGGATTGCAACAGCCGTTATGTTTTTGCCAATCCTTATGTAGGTTGTATGATAGCAGTGAGTGAAGCGGCAAGAAATATTATTTGCAGCGGCGGTATTCCTTTGGGTGTTACCAATTGCCTCAACTTCGGTAATCCTTATGATCCTGAAGTGTATTACCAGTTTGTGGAAAGTATAAAAGGTATGTCGGAAGCCTGCATCAAATTTGACACACCTGTTACTGGTGGTAATGTTAGTTTTTACAATCAATCACCATCGGGCCCGGTGTATCCTACGCCAACTATTGGGATGGTTGGTGTTATTGAAAATTTAGATCATAAAATGTCGCTCCATTTTAAAAATGCAGATGATATCATTTATTTATTGGGAAATAATGTAGAAGACTTTAACTGCTCAGAATATCTTCATAAAATATGCGGAGTAGATTTTTCTCCGGCGCCCTATTTTAATCTTGATGAAGAATTTCGTTTACATGAAGCCGTTAGTTCTCTGATCAAAAATAAATTGATTCTTTCGGCCCATGATATTGCTGAAGGCGGACTTTTTATAACTCTTGTTGAAAAGGGATTTTTTAAAGAACTTGGATTTAATGTATCCCAACAATCCAAATCCATTCGCGAAGATGCATATTGGTTTGGCGAAGCGCAGGGTAGGATAGTTGTTACGGTAAAGGCCGATAAAGTCAATGAATTTGAAAGTTTATTGACCATTCCTTTTGAAAAATTGGGTGTGGTAACTGCGGGTGAGATCATAATAAACAATGAAGATTGGGGTAACATTGATAATTGGAAAGAGAAGTATGAAAATGCTATTGAGAATTATTTAAAAAAATAATAAAAATAAATGCGTTACTCATCTAACATTGTGATAACAGGCGCTGCAGGCTTTATTGGAAGTTGCCTTGTTGGTTTTTTAAATACAGCAGGTTTCAAAAATTTGATTTTGGTGGATGATTTTTCTATTAAGGAAAAAGAGCCCAATCTTGCGGGGAAAGATTCTACTATAAAAGTGGATCGTGAGAAATTTTTTGATTGGTTAAAAAAAGAACAGCCAAAAGTGGATTTTGTATACCATATCGGTGCAAGAACGGATACCACCGAATTTGACTATGCTGTGCACGAACATCTGAATGTGGAATACTCAAAAAAAATATGGAACTACTGCGTCGAAAATAGAATTCCTCTTGTGTATGCCTCCTCTGCGGCTACTTATGGAGCGGGCGAGTTAGGATACAAAGATGATGAAAGTATTATTGAAGATTTAAAACCGCTAAACCCTTACGGCGTTTCAAAAAATGAATTTGATAAGTGGGCTTTAAAGCAAAAAGATGCTCCGCCGGCATGGGCAGGTTTGAAGTTTTTTAATGTTTATGGCCCCAATGAGTACCACAAAGCAAGGATGGCAAGTGTAATATTTCATTCTTACAATCAAATAAAAGAAAATGGGTTTGTAAAATTGTTCAGATCGCATAAAGATGAATTTAAGGACGG
>JBDTEK010000365.1:0-5140 GCA_039922575.1 Ginsengibacter sp. | reverse complement strand
TTGAAATGAGATTTTGAAAATGAGCCGGTATTAATACCGGCTTATTTTATTTAGGAGAGAAAAATATTTTTTTAAAAAAAAATCTTCTTCGATAGGTGTCGATGCATATACTTATGCCAATTTCTTTTTAATAAAAAGAGAAAAGTTAGCCATTCAATTTTTTATTAAAAATCAAATACAAAACCCGAATATATCTTTCCATTAAAGATTGTACTTTTCGATATTTTAACATCGTTTATCACCAGGTTATTATCGTTGATATAAGCAATTTTAAAATGTTTTAATCTAAACGAGATAGAAAAGCTTTCTTGTTTAAAAGCGTAGCCCGCTGAAATCAAACCATTATTAAACGGAACATAATTGACACCCAATGAAGCATCATAGAATTTTTTATCTGTTAATAATGCGTCAACTCCCACATTCAGCCTTCCTCTTTTATAACACAGGCCTATACCATAAGCCCGCTGATTTATGTATGTTTGATTGGCTGAGTCGGCAATAAACTGATCTGCATACAATTTGGTACCAGCCACATTCATTACAGAAACGCCTGCCTGTAGAAAATTGGTTATTTTATAATCTAAAGAAAGATCTACATCAAAGTTCTGTCTGTTAATAGTATCATCATCTTTAAAGAAAATTTGTGAAACGTTATCAAACACTAATGCCCCCTTATTTGGATTATTAAAATTTTGCCATACAGATTTAATACTGATACCCGCGCTTATGTTGTTATTGATCTTATATGCCGATGCTATGAAGGCTGCAAACTCTTCTAATTTTTCACGGTGAGAAAATGGAAAAGTTGATTCCAGAGGAACCTGGGAATAAATTACTTTTCTGTATTGGTCTTGTTTGGTGTAGATACCGCCCAGCCCTACGTAAAACTTCTTAGAGATTTGCTGGTAACCGCTTAGCTTAATATTATTTTTAAAATTGGCCAACAGGCTTACATTATTGGGTTTAGGGCTGTTGGCTATGGCAGCGGCATTCCAAAAAACAGCTTCGGAAAGATTGCGCGATGGAGCAAAATTGAAACCCGTATTATCTGTATTGGTTATGGGCGATGAATGCAGGAAATTACCGTACATAATCTTGCCCGGCGGGATAGAAACTGCTTTATAGTAGCCGTTATCCCCACCGCCGGCAACAGGTGTTACCAGCTTCGTAAATAGATTAATAAAAGATACAGGAGACATTGCCTGACTACCTGGCGCTTTTCCGCTAATATCCTGCGCTGGCAGACGATGCGCGGAATCAAGCAATTGCTCTGAAAGAATATCCGGCAGTTCGGCCTGTGTACAATTTTCTATGATTTTCCAACCTTTTACTGTAACATACATTTTAGTGGGATCGGTATTTCGTTTATCAAGGTCTTCTGAAATAAATACCCTTTGTATTTTTTTGCAACTGCTGCATTTGGTAATAATGTAAAGCGTTACATCCTTATCCCTGAGCGCCTTTGCATCCCAGCCGGTGTTAATCTGAAAGAAACCTTGTGGTGTAGTGCTGGTTGCCACGGCAGCAGACGGATTAAACGAAGGGATAATAATGATATTGACGGCACCCCTGGTAGAAGTGGTTACGCCATTATTTGTACAGCGAAGAGTGCCTTTTATAATCACGTCCTGCGCTGTGGCTGTGCCAGCTAAAGCTGAAAATACGACAGCACAAAATAGTATCGTTTTCATTTTCTTTTGTTTTTAGCATTAATTACCGGAAGTGGGTTTAGCACAAATTCTATCTTATTTATTTCGCCCGATTCAATATCAAATTGTTTGATCTTATCCTCGTAGGCAGGATGAGAAGTAACCAGGGTGATCCTGTCGCCAAAGTGATAGCCGGGTATAGGTATGTCGAAGCTACCATCATTAATCGTTTTTGAAGTATAGGGAGTACCATCAACGGCTACATCCACATCTTTGATAGGACGATCTGCGGCATCTTTTACGGTGCCTGAAATCCGGATGATCCTCGCCTGGCTCAGGGTAAGGTTTATGGGGTCAAAATTCGCAAGCAATGTATCAATATTTACGCTGGCATAGCCATCGCTTACAACGTTAATAATGATCTTGCTGCGCAATTGGTCATATGGTATTTCCGGAAAGATGACCAGCCCTTTTTCATTTACAGATGCCTCGCGCTGGTAATGCGGAAAGGACAAAGTGACTTCACCCCGCGTAATCGGATTTTTATCCTGATCAAATATTCTTATAGAGAGAAACTGATCTGTTGATCCTTTAGGCAACATAAAGCCCCCAATGACTGTGAGTATAACGCCTACAACCGGACCAGTAAATTTATAAGTAACATTTGACTGGATGCCTTTAAGACTTGCATAAGAATTCATAATACCGAAAATAAGCGCGCTTGCTGCCATACCAAAAAGAACAAGTACCAGGTAAAAAATCCTGTCATCCATTTTCTCAGTTCCACCCTGTTTCATGAAATGTAAATAGTAATAGCCGATAACAAAAGCTGCAATGAGGCTTACAACCGATATAATCAGATAAGTAGCCGTAGCTACCGGTTTTTGTGTTGGGGGTTTACCTGTCATTATTTCACCAGATTATAAATTAATTTTCAATTAAAGGATAAAGGATAAAATCTGAAGGAACACGCAAAAACTAATACAATAGCAATTTAAAGATCATTTCTTCGGAAGGATATTTGAATCAGAGTAGAAAGTTAATAAAAAATTCAACTACCAATTAATTTAAATTTTTTCAGCAATTACAAATTCTCATAATACTCAAAAACTGAGGATTGAAAAATAAGCTGATTGATGATTCGATTTTAATCGCTTAATCCACATTGCAACATAAAATTATTGGTAAAAACTTGCTGTACCTGATCAGACAAAAGCAACTTCCTGCAAGACTTCCATTTAGTAATATTATCGCCATACATTTTCTGCAATAGATCTGGCGTAAGGCCAAAATTGAATTTGCCCCAGTGCATTGTGAAGGGTATAGATAATTCATCCAATCTATCCCAAATCTTTTGAATAAATTTTCTTGATAATTGTGAGTCAACACCATCTAATTCCATAATGCAGGTTTTGTCAAAACGTGTAAATCCAAGTAAAGCATCTGTACCTTTTACAAATCGCAATGCAAGCGCACCTGCAAAAGGAAAGTTCTTGTTAAGAGCCACTATTTCTTCCAGAACGGTACTGGCATTATCAGTATGAACTCCTATGGCAGCGCTGGCGGCTTTTCCCCTGAATTTTGTATTGCTGAATGTTTCACCAAGGGTTCCGGTCATGCTCTGGTTAGCAGTAAATGCCAATGGAAATAATTTATTTACCAACCCTGGCACCAGCAATGAAGACAGGCCGGGCCCCAGGCCGTCTAATACGGTTCCCATCACACCCAGCAAATCATCGCCATAAGTAAACCCTTTATCATCCTCAGTGATCCTAACATAATCATCGCGGTAAGGCACTTTATACATCGTTTTAAAATAGACGCCTTTTTGAGGATTGCCAGGTTCAAACATCTGCAGATTCACCAATATCTCAAAATGATACAATTCTTTCCCCGGCGCAACCGGAGGTGCAGGAAGTTCATCAAGAATTGCAGAAAAATCAAGATGATTTATTGCCTGTTTCAACGCATCATTGTAAACAATATTACCTGTACGATATTGTTCCAAAAGAAAAACCGGTTCTGTTTCTAATAGGATGCCATGAATAAACCCAAAGCTTCCAAAGCTTACTACCGCAGCGTTAAACATGTCATCATCTCTGATGGGTTCGGCGCCCAGCCATTTTATAAAATCATCCGAGGCGACAGGATTTGATTTTTTTTCAATCCACACATGCCTGTCTGTCCCTACAATTAAGTGCAATCCTACAATTGAATCGTGCACTGCACCTACATTAAACGCAGAGCCATGAGTGCCAGTAGAAGTACAACCGGCAATCGTTTGCCCGTTACTGGCGCCGGAAGCTTTCAGTGATCTTTTAGGATTGGAAGAACTCTGTTCTAACTTTTCGTCTAAGTCAAGAACACTTATGCCACATTCCGCAAAAAAAAGATCTCCGGCGCTTTTTCCATCCCGTAAATATTGCGGTGCTACAAAAGAATTTTTAAGATTGAAAGAAAGCCGCAGTGCTTTGGTATCTACAAGGCCTCCCTCACAAACGGCTACTTCCGAAAATGACCATCCATTTCCCAGGGCCCGTAATTGTATATTATTCTGAATGGCATATTGAATAAGCCATTGAAAATTTTTTGTAGTATCGAGATACGGATTGGCAGATTGCGAAGAGGGAATACTGAGTTTAAATGAAGAATCTTTTTTGAAAGTATGTACAAAATTCTCATGGCCGTTTTCCCATGTAGTAATAGGCAACATTGAAATGCCATCCGGTAAATTAGTAGAAGTAGCCATAGATATATTTTTAATTATGACCTAAGGAATCCGGTGCCGGGCTGTAGGGCGCGCAACACCACTCAATTCTTTGCGGCATTACAATTCCGAGAGATACTACCGATATTAAAGCAAAACCAAAATTATTTTTCACGGTTACTTTATTTAAATGATTGAACCTGCTGTCGCATTTTGGATTAATATCTTTTGGTTGCACCAGCCCCCAGGCAAAAGACCAGGTAGTTTTTCTATTTAAAGGATTATTTTCAAAAGTGTCACAATCGTACTTCGAAACAATATGGGTTGTGGTGCAGGAATTCAGTGAAGAACCCATTATCATCATTAATATGATGATTGTGTTGCGCAAATATTTGTTTGCAATCATATTAAATAGTTTCCCAAATTTAATATAAATTTTAAATGCAGCGCTACAAATTTCACTCTGATATTTATCGGATTCTCCGGTCTATTCAGTGCCAACCAGCCGGGTTACAAATCAGAGATCAATGATTTCCAGAGAAAAAAAGCTTTTGAAATCACTAATGAAGCAATAGAATTTTGCAAAGAGATTTCTCTCAATACCTCATTTATTAATTTTTATTAAACAAATCTCCCTGCACTTTATGTAAATCAATATAAAAACGGTAAGTATGTTACAGTTTCAAATTGACTTGTTTCTCATAATAACGTGCGTTCTTTACCAGGAAAATTTATTTAGAAATAAAATTAAATTATTCACCTATTGAAAATCCATACCCAGATT
>JBDTEK010000364.1:0-16823 GCA_039922575.1 Ginsengibacter sp. | reverse complement strand
CGTTGAATTAAGACTTGGGAACTGAATCAGTAAATCTTATACGTTTGCATATCCACTGGTTTTTTTTCGAGCAAGTTAAACGAAAGGATAAACGGCTTTGAAAAACAGGTTTTTTTGACTGTTTTGTCTGAAGATAATTTTTTTGAGGGTTCGCAACCGGATCTTTATCTACTCTATTTATGATTGGGTGTCAGGCAACATCCAAGATTACTTTTTAAATAAAAGTATTCAAGTAACGAAACATCCTAAACCACCATTCCTTCCAAATCATAATCAAAAGCTCCGGTGATTTGCACATTTACAAAATCGCCTATAATTAATTGGGAAGTAGAATTCACGATCACCTCATTATCCACTTCCACGCTATCGAATTCTGTGCGGCCGATATATTTTCCTGCTTCTTTTTTATCAATAATTACTTTAAAGGTTTTACCAATTTTTTCTTCATTTTTCTGATAAGAAATTTCCTGCTGCACATCCATTATTTCCTGTGCCCTGCGGTCTTTTTCTTCAGCCGGTACATCATCAATCAGGTTATGTGCAATCGTGTTTTCTTCATGCGAATAAGTGAATGTGCCTACGCGATCAAACCTCATTTTCCTTAAAAAAGTTTCTAACTCTTCCACATCTTCTAAAGTTTCGCCTGGGAAACCTGCTATTAGTGTGGTCCGGATGCAAATTTCCGGAATCTTGCTTTTGATTTCTCCTATAATATCTTCCATTTCCTCGCGGGTAATTTGTCTTCTCATTGATGCCAACATCCTGTTACTGGCATGCTGCAACGGCATATCGAGATAGTTACAAATATTTTTACGCTCTTTCATCGCATCAATTATTTCCATCGGAAATTTTGATGGATAAGCGTAATGCAATCGTATCCATTCCAGTCCGGGAATATCTGCCAGCGCATGAAGCAATTTTGGCAATTCTCTTTTTTTGTAAATATCCAATCCGTAATAAGTAAGCTCTTGTGCTATCAGCATAATTTCTTTTACACCCCTTGCAACTAATTTTTCTGCTTCTGCTACCAATGATTCAATTGGGCGGCTTACATGTTTTCCACGCATTAATGGAATGGCGCAAAATGAACAGGTTCGGTTGCAACCTTCGCTTATTTTCAGGTAGGCATAATGGTTAGGTGTGCTTAGTAATCTTTCACCGACCAATTCAGCCTTATAATCAACATTAAATTTTCTTAGTAAAAATGGTAACTCCATGGTTCCGAAAAAAGCATCCACTTCCGGAATTTCGGTCTCCAGGTTTTGTTTGTAACGCTCACTTAAGCATCCGGTAACATAGACCTTATCTAACTTCCCGCGTTTTTTTAATTCTACCTGCTCTAAAATGGTATTGATACTTTCTTCTTTTGCCAGGTCAATAAAACCACATGTATTTACTACAACAATATTATAATCCAACTTTTTACTTTCATGCTTCACATCAATGTCTGCTGCAGCCAGTTGCCCGCTGAGCACTTCACTATCCACCAGGTTTTTGCTGCAACCAAGTGTGATAATATTTACTTTGTCTTTTTTAAATTTTGTTTTCATTCAATTATTTTTTTTGCCTCTAATTCCAGGAATTTTCACGGATTTTTGATAAGGCGTGTCCTTCTCCATTGGAGCAGGGTTGGGATGAGGTACTATTTTACTCCTCCAAACAAACTATCCACAAATTCTTTCTTGTCAAATACAAGCAGATCGGTTGCCTTTTCTCCAACACCTATAAACTTTACCGGAATTTTAAACTGATCGGCAATGGCCAGTACTACACCGCCTTTGGCGGTTCCATCTAATTTTGTTATTGCCAGTGCGGTTACCTCTGTTGTGGCTGTAAAATGTCGTGCCTGTTCCAACGCATTTTGTCCCGTACTTCCATCAAGCACCAACATTACCTCATGCGGTGCGTTGGGTAGTACCTTATTTATGGATCTTTTAATCTTATTCAATTCGTCCATCAGATGAATTTTGTTGTGCAATCTTCCTGCTGTATCAATAATTACCACATCCACATTTCTGGCTATGCCGCTTTGTACTGCGTCAAATGCCACAGCGCTGGGATCGCTGCCCATTGCATGTTTTACGATGGGTACATTCGTTCTCTGGCTCCATATATTTAGCTGATCTACTGCTGCTGCACGAAAGGTATCTGCCGCTCCGAGCAGAACAGATTTTCCTGCAAGGGAAAAATTATGAGCTAACTTTCCGATGGTGGTTGTTTTTCCGGCACCGTTTACGCCCACTACTAAAATTACATGAGGCTTATGCCCGGCAGGTAGTTCGTAATCTATATAAGAAGTATCTTCCGGCGAATCAACAAGTATATTCTGGATTTCTTCTTTTAAAATTTTGTTGAGTTCTGTTGTATTAATATATTTATCTTTTGCCACCCGTTTTTCAATTCCATCAATAATTTTTACGGTAGTGTCTACGCCAACATCAGCGCTGACAAGTGCATTTTCAAGATCGTCCAAAACATCTTCATCTACAGTGCTTTTACCGGCAATTGCCTTGGTTATCTTATCGAAAAATCCTTGTTTGGTTTTCTCTAATCCCTGGTCAAGGGTTTCTTTCTGTTGTTTTTTACCAAAAATCTTATCAAAAATTCCCATCGTAAGTTATTATTTATGGAAGGGTAAAAATAAAGAAAGCTATCCGCAAAAGAATGCAGGATAGCTTACTGTAATAATTTTTGCAGGCAATATTAACTTGCCAAAAAATCTTTGATCTTGTCTTTATGAACAATAGATTCTTTAAAAGTGTAAGATCCGGATTTTGGGCTGCGAACAGTACGTACTACTTTAGTCCAATTTTTTGCGTCTGATGCTGCTTTCTGGTCTTTTGTCTTTATCGCTGTTTTAGCTGATTTTGCCATGATAGTTTAATTTGATAGTGTGATAATAAGCTAATGTGATCATTCGATAATTGGCTAATCATCTAATTGGCTTATTAGCTAATTATTTAATTTCTTTATGAACGGTTACTTTTTTCAATATTGGATTGAATTTTTTCAATTCCAAACGTTCAGGCGTATTTTTTTTGTTCTTTTTGGTAATATAGCGGCTTGTGCCAGGAAGGCCTGAAGCTTTATGTTCAGTACATTCCAAAATTACCTGTACCCTGTTTCCTTTCTTTGCCATTTTTTTAATTTGATAATTTGATAATATGTTGATGTGCTAATGATTGGTCGCTAATTAGTAAATCAGCTAATTAGCAGATCAGCACATTCAGATTTTTACGCCTTTTGCCCTCATTTCTTTAACTGTATTGAAAAGGCCATTTTTATTAATAGTGCGTATGCCTTCCGTAGATATCTTTAAGGTGATCCACTTATCTTCTTCTGCCAGAAAATATCTCTTTTTCTGTAGATTGGGCAAAAATCTCCTGCGGGTTTTAATATTTGAATGTGAAACAGTATTACCGGTGATGGGTCTTTTTCCTGTTAACTGACATACTCTGGCCATAATGATCTTTTTTTTTCGGACGGCAAAGGTAAGAAAGAAATATTTACTCTGAAAATAAATATTGAAGGAATAAAATCAATTTTAAGCTCCTTCTGACTTAGCTTTTAGAATAAAATCCAAATAGGTCTTATTTATTGGGCTTCGGTAAATTTAGTGGAATCCTGTTTTGGGTTGTTAACCTTAGTAGAAAACTTAGGTATAATTTGCCGAAACCTTATGCCCTTATTATGATAGCTTGTTAGCAATAATAAGGTTTATAACTGTATTTCATAGCTTTTCTTCTAAGGTTGAAACACTCATTATTGGAGAAAATAAAATCCTAATCCATAAAATTTACCGAAGAACCTATTTATTATAAATCAGATGAGGGTTAAAATTTAATATATAGATATTCAAGACATTCAAAAATTGATGAATTTTCATTATTAAAGTGCCGTTTTCAACTTCCAAGCTTACAAAGTGGCAGATATCTTCATCAGGCACAATTTATGATGTAATGTTTTCATGGAAACATTTCACGAAGTAATCAATAGTAAACAACCGGTTTTGGTTGATTTTCATGCTACCTGGTGTGGCCCGTGTAAACAGATGGCGCCTGAATTACAGCGCTTTGCAAAAGATAATTTGGGAAAATTAAGAGTAATAAAAATTGACATTGATAAAAATCAACCTGCAGCGCAGCAATTTAATATCCAGGGAGTGCCTACTCTAATTCTTTTTAAGGAAGGAAAAGTATTATGGAGGCAATCAGGGGCTTTGAGTTCACAACAAATTTCAAGTGGGGTATCTTCTCATTTATAAGCTGAAAAATTTCATTGCATTTAAATAATCTTCTAAATAATCTTCGTTTTATTTATACTGTCTAACGGGCATAACAGTGAATCATTGGCTTTAAAAACCTTACTGATTTATTCCCTGGATAGTGCGAAACCTTATCAGGACGGATAATTCATTATTACAGTCAACCTTATTACCTTCAATGAAAATTAGGATCCTCCAACCTTTTTAATAAGATGAGAAAAAAAATGATATTTTCAATTCTTTCCAAAAAACTGTGATATGAAGCACGAATTTCTACAGCTTATTGATATTCTGGGTACGGTTGCTTTCGCTGTTTCGGGGGCCTATGCTGCTATGCAAAAGAAGTTAGACGTATTTGGAGTGCTCATTATCGCATTCATAACCGCTATTGGCGGCGGTACTGTTCGTGATATGCTGATTGGTGATTTGCCGGTCAGTTGGATCAGGAATATCAATTATAGCGTAATCATTATATTAACTGTGGCAATCGTTGTTATTTTTAAAGACACCATTTTTAAAAATTTCCAAAAAACATTATTAGTATTTGATTCTATTGGACTTGGTTTTTTCACAGTCCTCGGGGTGCAGAAGGGAATCACTTTCGGGTTGGAACCTGCTATTTGCATTGCATTAGGAACCGTAACAGGATGCTTTGGCGGAGTGATACGCGATATATCTTTGAATAATATTCCTCTTATTTTTGAGAAAGAAATTTACGCAACCGCATGTATCATTGGAGGAATTATTTATTTCCTTTTACTTAAAATAAATTTGAGTGATGACATTACAGAAGGCGTTTGCATTCTTATCATATTTCTTGTGCGATTATTTGCGGTCCGGTACGATTGGAGATTACCTTCTATTTATAATGATAAAAAAGTTAAATAAATAATGGAAAGGAAACCAGTTAAAAGAAACGTAAACATTGCGAAGCTTTCGCGCGATCATCATGCGAGTCTTATGTTTTGCTGGAAAATAAGAAACGGAATTAAACTGAATGCGTCTACGGAACGGATGGTGAAGTATTTGCAATATTTTTTGCATCAGCATTTTATTCCACATTTTACCGAAGAAGAAGAAATCCTCTTTGCACCTCTTCGTGATAAGGAAGTTCAAAAGGCGCTCGACGATCATATTGCTATAAAAAAATTAATCCATAAAATATCGTTTTCAAGCCCGGAGAATCATCAAAATGAACTTTCTGAATTGGCAGATATGGTGGATGAGCACGTTCGTTATGAGGAAAGAATATTATTTCCCCACCTGGAGAAAGAATTATCGCAGGAACAATTAGAGAGTATCGGCAAACAAATTTCCGATGAGGCAATAAAAGATAATTATGAAGATGCATTTTGGGTGAAGGGAAAGTGAAATGATAAATAAGTATTAAAATAGTATCAATAATAAATGGCGAAGGTTGTTGCCTTATTATTTTAAGGCGAAAATTTAAATCAAAACAAATAAAAAGATTGGAAAGAACTATTGTAACATCTGTACTTCATGGTTATTCGTCGGGTATTAGTTTTGTGAATAATAAACTAATAAACCAACAAACTAATAAACCAATAATTCAATAAACTAATAAAACCGCATTTATTAAATGGACTCCCATAACAGAGATATCTGTTTCACACTAAATTACTTTGATGAAAAAACAATGGTTACCTGCTATGAAGGTGAATTTCGTAATCTGATGGCGCTCATCAATGAAAAAATATATGTGGAAGATTTTGGCGAATGTAAAGGTATAGGTCGCTGTGGCACGTGCCTTATAGAAATAGAGACAGAAAACGAATTATCGCCAATGGAAAGAAACGAAAAAAGTACGTTAAATAAGTGTGCAATCAAGAAGTCAAACCTGCGCCTTTCCTGCCAGGTGATGATAAATGCCGCATTAAAAAATGCGATGGTAAAAATTGTAGAAGAGCGTGAGGATGTGAGGTAAATTTAATTGGAAATCTTACATCTTAGATTATTAATCTGATGTTTGCAATTTTAAATTTTAGGTTTTTGTAGCCTGCATATAGGTAAATTAGTAATTAGTTTTATTGATAAAATAAAAATTAAAACATGAAATATTTTATTTTGTTTTTTTTCATTTTGAATTCTTTTTCACTTTCAGCTCAAACAAAAATTCCATCTTATTATATTCAGCAGAAATCTTTTAATGATTCATTGAAAAATATTATTGTTCAATGCGGCCTCGACAGCGCTTTTGACGCTGGTGAGGATGGCCGGGAAAAAATTTCATTTGCGGTGATAGATATTTCCGGCAAAAAACCGGTTATTGGCGGTGTAAACATGGACAGTTTTATTTATCCCGCTTCGGTTTATAAGATGTATGTGGCCATGGAAATATTAAAACAAGTAAGCAACGGGCAATATTCTTTGTATAAAAGCTATGTAGTAAAATCACCTAATGATGTGGACCGTTCCTCAGAAATAAGTTGGGACCCGCGACCCTTATTGAGGGCCGGCGATACTGTAACGGTTGATTATTTATTAGACCTTATGATCACAAGAAGTGATAATTCCGCCGCCAATTGCCTGATAGATATAGCGGGAAGAAAAAACATCAACAAAACCATGCATGAAAACGGCTGGTATGGAAGTGAGGTTACCAGAAAATATTTAAGCCGCAAATTGGAAGATCCGGGATATGATACCATCCGCAGTACAGTAACCAGCGCCTTACATGCTGCGGATTTTATGTATAAAATTTACACAAATAATTTAATAAATCCGTGGGTAAGCCAGCAATTGAAAGTGTTGCTTGGACGACAATTAGACACTACAAAACTTTCTACAGGTTTACCTCATAATGCTATGTTTTATCATAAATCCGGATGGTGGAGTTATTTTACGAATGATGTAGGTATAGTGGATGATGGCCACATAAAATATGTCATCTCATTATTTACTCCTGTAACAGAGGATGATGTAAGGCCCAAAATGAAAGAGGTCTCGGGAAGGGTTTATGAATTAATGAAAAGAAGAGAGAAATAATTTTAGTGAATTCAAGGGGCATTGAAATTAAAGCCGAAATATATATTACGGGAGATTTCTCTTTTTTGAAAATCGGTTACTTTTTTTAGTTCTGAAATAAAATGAAATCAGAATGAATGAGTACTTTATTTCAAGCCTTATTTTTATGACTTTAATTTAATAGTATTATGAAAAAAATAGAACACGTTGGTATTGCAGTAAAGAAATTATCTGTCTCAATTCCATTATTTGAAAAGATTTTGAACACACCTTGTTATAAAACCGAAGTGGTAGAAAGTGAGCAGGTAAACACGGCATTTTTTCAAACGGGAGAAAATAAAATTGAGTTAGTAGAGGCGTATGCTCCCGGAAGTGTGATCAATAAATTTATTGATAAAAAAGGCGAAGGCCTTCATCACATTGCATTTGAAGTAGAAGATATTGAGGCAGAAATAATTCGTTTGAAAAAAGAAGGTTTTTCTTTTATCAATGACAAGCCGAAAAAAGGCGCCGATAATAAAATGGTTTGTTTTCTGCATCCAAAAGAAACCAATGGAGTATTGATTGAATTGGTAATGGAAAGATAAATTGCGCTGCAGCACGTTTTATAAAGAATGAGATTGCGCTTTCAAAAGAATAGGAATTTCTTTTCTCAAAAAAATTCATTGTTGTGCTACGAAGAGGTTTCTAAATTTAAGAAACCCTTTCTAATAAAGGATTTGAGCCCCTCTCAGTGAGGAGAGAGGTTGGGGATGAAACCTGAAAATGGAATTTATTATTTTGTGAAATGATTTTTTTTGAAAAAAATTCTTGAATAAATCATTAAAGAACTTCAAATAAATAATTATACCAAATACGAATTCATCCGCTTTTCTTCACCAATATTAGTGGAAGGGCCATGGCCTGGATATACAATGACATCATCCGGTAATTTGAATAATTTTTCTTTTATATTCCTGATTAAATCTTCGTGGCTGCCATAGGGGATGTCTGTACGGCCAATGCTGTTTTTGAATAAAACATCACCTCCGATGACGAATTTTTGTTTTTCGCAATAAAAACAAATACTACCAGGCGAATGGCCAGGAGCATGAATTACTTTTAATTCATCATCTCTTAAAACCACTGTATCACCTTCTTCCAAAAAAATAATTTCGTCTGTATAATTATCGAATGGAAGGTTAAACATTAATCCCGACGCAGGCGCTAATTGCAATACAGGTTGTTCTAAAGTATGCGCTTTGAGAATTAATTTATATTCTTCGGCAATAAATTTATTTCCAAATACATGATCCAGGTGACAATGAGTATTCAACAATATTTTGGGTTGCAATTTGTTAATATTTATAAAAGATTGCAATTCTTCCCTTTCATGATCATAATAGAAACCCGGATCTATAATAATACATTCTTTGTGTTCATTGTAGAGCAGGTATGTGTTTTCCTGAACAGGATTAAATGTAAAAACTTTTATCTGGAACATAGCGTATATTAGGATTCAGTAAATTGATTTTATTGATTAATGTGAAACGATTAATTTTATGGCAATTATAACCGTACCACATGCAAGATCACAAGATTCAGATGGACAAAAAAATATTTCTCATTACCGCATTTTTGGTTGCTTTGATTGGCCTGGCGCAGGCGCAGGTAAGCAGCGTTGAATTTGGAAAAAACAGGTTGCAGTTTAAGAACATGAAATGGCAATATTACCAAACGCAAAATTTTAATGCCTACTTCTATAAAGATGGGCAGTCAATTGCCAAATATATAATTCAGATAGCAGAAGAAGAATTGCCTGGAATAGAAAAATTTGTAGAATACAGTTTGCAGCGCAGGGCCAATATTGTGATCTACAATACTTTTAATGATATGCAGCAAAGCAATATCGGTTTAGGGATTGACTGGCAAAGCGCCGGGGGCACTACTAAGCTGGTAAATAATAAAATGATTGTTTATTATAACAGTGACCACGCGGATCTCAGGCGTCAAATACGTGAAGGCATTGCAAAAATACTTACTGAAAATATTTTATTCGGCGATGATCTTGGCGAAGTGGCAGGCAATGCAGCTCTGCTGGATCTTCCGCAATGGCTCACAGACGGGTATGTGGCTTATGTAGGCCAAAATTGGAGTACGCAATTAGATGACGATCTTAAGAGTGAAATATTGAGTGGAAATTATAAGAATTTTTATCAATTCGCTTTTGAAAAGCCATTGCTTGCCGGTCATTCCTTTTGGTATTACATAGAAGAAAAATACAAGAAAGAAAATACTTCCTACCTATTGTACCTCGCCAGAATTTATAAAAACCTGAACCGCGCTACTCAGCAGGTTACCAAAAGAAAGTTCAAAGAATTGCTTGAAGAGTTTATGACTTATGAAGAGGATAAATATGATAAAGATATTTCGCGAAGAAAAAATTACCCAAAAGGAAGTGAGATCACCAGTGTAACTATAGGTAAGCGTATTGACTATTTTCATTTTAATGTAAATCCAAATAAGCGTAATGGTTCTTTTGCAGTGGTTCAATATAAAAAAGGACAATACCGGTTATTATTAAATGAAGATGATAAGGATAAAACATTATTAAAGTTTGGCTCTAAAAGCAAAATAGATGAGATCAATCCCAATTATCCGATGATGGCATGGGATCCAAAAGGCACAAGGCTTTCAGTACTTTATGAAGAAGAAGGGAGGATCAAACTTTTTGTGTTTGATGTCATTACAAGAGTGAAGCCTTATAAGAGGGACCTTACTAATTATTTTGACCAGGTGCAGGACATGAAATATTTTTACAACAGCCAGATATTGCTTTTCAGTGCTGTAAAAAATGGGCATTCTGATATTTATACTTACGATATTGAGAATGAAAAATTAAAGCAGGTTACCAATGATGTGTATGATGACCTGGATCCTTCATTTGTAGCTTTTCCCAATAAAAACGGAATTATTTTTTCAAGCAACCGTCCATCGCCAAATGCGAAAGGAAGCGATACGTCTTTACTAAAAAACCGCTATAATATCTTTTTGATCACAGACTTTAATACCAACAAACCTGAGCTGAATCAGATAACGCAATTGACCAATTTAAAGTTTGGTAATGCACGTTTCCCAACGCAATATAACGGCAATCATTTTACTTTTGTAAGTGATGAGAATGGAATAGGAAACCGTTATGCCGGGTTCTTTACCACAAAAAGTGAAGGATTGGATACGCTGGTAATTATAGGAGATGAGATTCTTCGCAATCCTACAGAAAGTGATGTAGATTCCACTTTAAAAGCTAATAAAAAGGATGATATTGATTCCGTTGCAGTAGTTTCAGTTTCCAGTGATTCGGCTTATGTGTTTCCATTGACCAATTATGCAAGCAGCCTGCTCGAAACAAGAGAGGCAGGAGACAATCACCAGGTGAGTGAAGTAACAAGGCAAAGTGATGAGAAGATTCTCTATAAATTAAAAATAGATGAAAATACTTTGCGCAGAAGAAACGTGAGCGCTACTCCGAGCGCATATATGAAGAGGTTAATGGAAATGGACAGGATATCAAAAGGGCAGCAAATTATTAGTCAGCCGGCAGGAGCAGATACTTCCAAACAGGAAGATATTTTTCAGCATGAATTCAAGCCTGAAAAAAGTGATTCCATGAATAAAGAGCGAAATATTTATGGCCAAAATGTAGATGAATCTACCGTATTATCTACGGCAAAATTATTTCCTTACAAACCATTAAAATTTGCGACAGATTATGTAGTGGCCGGGTTTAATAATAATGTGTTGGGTACAAGGTATCAGCCGTACCAGGGCGGCTCTGGTCCAATTAATTTAACATCCAGCAATGGATTAAATGGTATGCTGCGTATAGGAGTTGCCGATATAATGGAAGATATTAAAATATCCGGTGGCTACCGCCTTTCTACTAATTTGAAAGATAACGACTGGCTTTTTCAATTTACCAATTTGAAGAAAAGAGTAGATTGGGGCTTAATGTATTACCGTAGCGTTCAGACAGGCGCTACTGAAGATGGCCATCCCGGAAAAATATTTTCTAACTTATACCAGGGAAGTATTTCCTATCCTTTTGATGTGACTAAAAGTGTGCGTGTAAACCTGGGCGTCAGAAAAGATAGGACTGTAATCAGCTCTACAGATATGCCTTCTCTTTTAACGCCGGATATGTCAAAGACTTATGGCCTCCTTCATTTTGAGTACGTATATGATAATACCATAAATCCGGCGCAAAATATCTGGAATGGTATACGGTACAAAGCTTACATGGATTGGAATTCGCAGATAAGCCAATTAGCAACTATGGAAGGCCGTTATACATTCAATTTTGGTTTTGATGCAAGAGCTTATTATCCTATCTATCGCAATTTTATTTGGGCAGGAAGGGTAGCGGCTGATTTTAGCTGGGGAAATCAAAAACTGATCTATTACCTCGGTGGTATAGATAATTGGTTTATGTTTGGTAATAATGTGAAAACGGATAAGAATGGTAAACAGACATATCGCTACTTTAATCCCGCCAATCAACCCGCACCGGATGATTATGCTTTTCAAACGCTTGCAGTTAATCTCAGGGGCTTCATTCAAAATGCAGCGAATGGAAATAATGCAACTGTCATTAACAGTGAATTTCGTTTACCGGTATTTACTACTTTCTTCAGTAAACCAATTAATAATGCATTTGTAAGAAACTTTCAATTGATACAATTTGTTGATTTGGGAACCGCATGGAATGGCGCTTACAATAAATTAAAACGCCCCTCGGTTACTTATGTTAATCCTGAAACACCCTGGGTGCAGGTAAATATAAAAGCACCTGGCGTAGGACCTTTTCTTGGTGGTTATGGCTTTGGGGCAAGAACCACACTTCTTGGATATTTCCTGAAAGCGGATGCCGGATGGCCAATGAATGGATTATTTAGAGGGAAGCCGATATGGTATTTTAGTATGGGATTGGATTTTTGATCATACGTTTTTTTTATTTTTAATTCAGTTTTGAAAGGAGTTAAAGGCGCCTGGTGAAAAGTACTTTAAGGATTACTATTTGCAACGGACTTATCTGACTCAGTCTGATTGCACAGACTTACACGATTATTATTTTTAAAATAGTTGATATGCGCTTTTCCCATATCAAAAAATTAAGAAAATTGAGGTTTATGGATGGGCGATGTTCATTTATTTAGAAATCAAAAAGCAAAAAAAAAATTTCTTGAGGAATTTTTAAGAAATGATTTAATTCTTCTAAAATTTACTTATTTTTAAACCTTAATATAATTCAATCTAAACTAACTAAATGAGACAAAATTTACTTAAGCCATTTGCGCTTTCAATTCTGATTTTATTTTTCTGCCCTCGAATTCATGCACAGGAAATCCAGGCCAAGCAAGCTCTTGATCTTGTTACCAAAAATGCTTCATTTCTGAACTTGTCATCTGATGATATTCAAAATGTAAGTATTTCCAATGCGTACTTCGATAAAAGTTCCAACACGCAATTAATTTATTTGCAACAAACTTACAAAGGCATTCCTGTATATAATTCATTTCAGGTAATCGTAATTAAAGGTGATAAAATT
This sequence comes from Ginsengibacter sp., assembly GCA_039922575.1. Classification (GTDB taxonomy): domain Bacteria; phylum Bacteroidota; class Bacteroidia; order Chitinophagales; family Chitinophagaceae; genus Ginsengibacter. Next base: position 3,987 of record JBDTEK010000364.1, on the reverse strand, counting down.
TCATCTGTAAGCGGCAGCCGGGTTTCAAAGATGGAAGAAAAGGTAAGCGTTGTGAAAACAATTCCTTCAGTATCAGCAGCACGTGCAGTTTCGTCTGCTGCTCAATCGGTAAATATTAATTTAAGTTTAGTGGAAGCATCTTCTCTTTCTGTTTTGAGAACATCGAACAACAATCAGAAAGTTGAATTTGGGCCGTCTGAAATTTCAAAAGAGAATATCACTTCCGATCTCATTTGGGTGCCTGACCCTACCGGACAGGTACATCTTGCATGGCAGGTAAAAATTCTTCCAAAAAATACTTCTGATTATTGGCTGATCCGTGTTAATACAAATGATGCATCTGTGATAGGGAAAGACAACCTCACGGTGAGCTGTAGTTGGGAGAAGCCACAAAGCAGGCCGAATATTTTTGTGGTATCATCAGACAAAAATATAAATACTAATAGTAACGATCATTATTCTATGGAGGCTCCTTTTACGGTGGGCACTGCAAAATACCGCGTAATTGCTTATCCTGCTGAAAGTATGAATGATGTAGGAGGAACGCCTTCTTTCGTTAATAATCCGTGGCAAAATGCGGGATCAGGAAATCCGGCTACATCTATAGGTTGGCATAACGACGGCACCACAGATTATAACTTCACCCGCGGCAATAACGTTTGGGCAAAAGAAGATACTGCCGGCAAAAATGGAACGGGCGCTTCTGCGATTTCTCTCACTGCATCTCCTGATTTGGATTTTGATTTCGCTTTTAATGGCAATCAGCAGCCTGTTGTTGGAGATAATATGAAATTTGCTATCACCAATCTTTTTTATTGGAATAATATCATGCATGATATGACTTATCAATATGGATTTGATGAGGTGTCGGGAAACTTTCAGATGAGTAACCAGGGTAGAGGAGGATTAGGAAACGATTATGTGAATGCGGATGCACAGGATGGAAGTTCCAGAAATAATGCTAATTTTTCTACTCCTCCTGACGGTAGTAAGCCCCGCATGCAAATGTTTTTGTTTGATAATCCCGATAAATATAATATTTTAAAAGTGAATTCGCCGGCAGCATTAGCAGGAAGCATGGTAGCTGTGGAAGGAGCTTTAAGTACAAAAAATTTGTTATCGGACGTGGGCCCAATAACCGGTAATGTAGTTTTGTATAATGATGATGCAGGTGGAACCACCCATTTTGCATGTGCAGCCCCTGCAAATGCGGCTTCTTTAAAAGACAATATTGCATTAATTGACCGGGGAACCTGCGCATTTACCGATAAAATGCCCAGGTTGCAGGAGCTATTGGCGTTATCATGGTCAACAACCAATTGATGGATACGCTGATCATCATGTCAGGCGCGGATAATACGATTACTATTCCTGCAGTTGCGGTTTCTAAAACTAATGGTGGGAAAATAAAAGCAGCGATTGCTGCAAATAACATTGTAAATGTTACGTTGAAATCTGCCGGTAATGATCTGGACGGAGATCTTGACAATAGCATTATTGCTCATGAATATACTCATGGAATATCCAATCGCCTTACCGGCGGTCCTGCTGCCTCCACCTGCCTTATGAATAAAGAACAAATGGGGGAAGGATGGAGTGATTATTATGCATTAATGATGACAACCAATTGGGCCACATCCTCTGTAAATGATGGAAGTAAACCACGCCCGATAGGGACTTATGTAACCGGTGAAGATCCTGTAACAGGAGGCGGTATCAGAACTTATCCTTACACGACCAACATGTCTGTAAACAAATGGACTTACTCTATGCTGGCAGGAATAGCCAACAGTGAGACCCATGATGTAGGCGAAATCTGGACTGCTACTCTTTGGGATATGACCTGGAATATTATTCAAACGGACGGCATCAATGCTAATTTGTATAATGCGAATGCGGCCGGAGGTAATTCAATAGCGTTAAAACTGGTAACTTTCGCAATGAAAATACAGCCGTGCTCTCCGGGATTTTTAGATGGTCGGGATGCAATTTTAAAAGCAGATGATATTTTATATAATGGGAAATACCATTGTGCAATCTGGAGCGCTTTTGCAAGAAGAGGTATGGGTGTAAAAGCAAAGCAAGGCAGTTCGGATAATACCACCGATCAGACAGCAGATTTTTCGACTCCATCTGCAGCAATAGTAAAATTACATGTAGATAAATCTATGGCCGCCCAAAATGATAATCTTACTTATACTTATAATGTACAAGCTCAATGTGCTTCCATTGGCAATTACAAAATAGTAGATACTTTACCTTCTAATGTTACCTATGTAAGCGGAGGCACTTATAACGCTTCTGATAGGACGGTAACTTTTCAAATTGCTAATGTAAATGCATCAGAATCTCAGGATTTTACCATGAAAGTCAGAATTAATTCAGGCACTTATTTCCCTTCAACCACTTTCTTTTCGGAGACGATACCTAATAATTTTATTCCGTTTACATTAGTAGTGGGTATGGGTTCTACATGGGCAACCAGCACGATTAACCATAGCGCGCCTTATTCAGTGTTTGCAAATAATAATACAGGGGCTGCTTCCGAGCAAATACTTTCAAGCCTGATTTCTTATGGAATAGCCGGACATACACAATTAAGTTTCTGGCATAATTATAATACTGAAGCTTCTCATGATGGAGCAGTAGTTGAATTGTCTGTTGATAATGGTACCACCTGGATTGACGCAGGTCCTTACATGAGTCAGAATGGTTATAACTCAATAATTAATACCAATTCAAACCTGACAAATAAAAGCGCCTTTAGCGGTAGCAGTAGTGGATTTATACAAACCATTGTAAATCTATCTGCTTTTGAAGGTAAATCTTTAAAATTCAGATTTCGTTTTGTTACGGACAATTCTGTGGCCAGTGTAGGCTGGTACATTGATGATATTACCCTGACCAAAGAAGCCGCTGTTTATAACCTGGCCGGTTTGTATGATAATTCAGGCCTGCTACAAAATATATCAGATACAGTTACAATTATAACATCATCAGCATTGCCTATCGTTTGGGGTGATTTTACGGCTGAAAAGATTGGCAAAACGGCTCTGTTGAAATGGAACACTTTGCTGGAAATAAATACTGCTAAATTTTCGATAGAAAGAAGCGGAGATGGTGTTCATTTTACTGAGATTGGTTCCGTAAATGCATCAGGTAATTCAAATGTGAATATGAATTACACAATTACAGATGGTACTCCATTAAGTGGTAGTAACTTTTACCGGATTCGCCAAACAGATCGTGATGGCAAGTACCTTTACTCTGAAATCAGGTCGTTAACCTTCGATCAGGTTAAAGGAATGATCACTATTTCACCAAATCCTGCAAAGGATCATATCACGATTAGCATTTCGGGTAATAAAGAAAGCAGGCAAGTGGTATTATTAAATACTGCAGGTCAGGCACTTGCTACCTTTACAGTTAAGGAAGAAAGTAATTATTTAAAAATCCCTTCACTGGCAGCGGGTGTTTATTACATTAAAATTAGTGGCAGCAATGCCTCTTCAATTCAAAAGCTGGTAATAGAAAAATAGATTGTAATGAATTTGTTTTTCTTTAATCTTTAAATAGAAAGCCCTGTTAATCCGGGGCTTTTTTTGTAGCATGTTTCGACCGGTCCTCTGATCAGAATAAGGGCCTTGAGGAAATGTGAAAAGAGTATTGTATCATTTATATATACACCATTATCAACAAATTTATTATCAACCGCATAGCGTATGCCTTTTGTTGCACGCCAGGGTATAGAATCTTTTTTGGATTGAACCCTAAGTGAGCTTTCCTTTCTTTTAATTTTTAATTAGATTTAATCAATTGTTTTAACCGATTATCACAGCTTAGCATAACCAAAGTAGAACCGGACATGCCTAATTCCATAATGATCTTATTAACCTACTTCTTCCAGGAACAATTATAGCAATAAATGCGTCTTATTTAAATCTTTCAAGTGTTTTTAATGGGCATTTTTTAAAACTAATTCAAAAT
>JBDTEK010000363.1:0-4292 GCA_039922575.1 Ginsengibacter sp. | reverse complement strand
AGAATACTTTTGTTTTATACGATCAGCCAACTTTAGTAAGTTATTTTCTGAACGCGCAACAATAATAAGATTTGCTCCAAAGTCAGCAAATTGGTTTGAAAATGCTTCACCTATTCCTGACGAGGATCATGTAAAAAGATTGGTTTTTGGTTTTAAATCATTCATTGTTTTTCTGACTTAATACAGTTTGTATAAAAATCGTTGGATTTGTAGCTTTTGCAGGGTGGCAAATGAATTCCTTCTGCCTGGAGTTGTTGCCAACTTTATAATAAAAAACTAACAGATGATTCAACTCTTCTAATGCTCAATAAGGATACCTGCATTGGACCATCACATGCAATCTTCCTTTTTCAGTGCAATTTAAAACTTCCACAGCGCACTTATTTGAATATAAATATAAGCACTTGTTTTATAAAATTAAAATAGAAAACTTAAGGGAATTACCTTCAATACAAATTCACTTCTTCTTTATCCCACTCCACTTTTACTTTTTGGGAAATAATAGAATCAATGGATTTGCCGCAATAATCCGGTTGAATTGGTAGCTGGCGGCTGAAGCGGCGGTTGATCAAAACACAGAGTTCCACTTTTTTTGGCCGGCCAAATGATAACAAGGCATCTAAGGCAGCCCGGATAGTGCGGCCGGTATATAAAACATCATCTATGAGAATCACATTTTTATCCTCTAAAGAAAAAGAAATATCGGTTTGATTGGCTACATGTAATTCATTACGGACATCATCACGATAAAAAGTAATATCCAGTTTCCCGTAAAGAAAATTTTGATCTGGTTTTATCTTTTTTAATTGCTTATAAATTTTATCTGCAAGAAAAACACCCCGCGGCTGAAGTCCAATTAATACAATTGAAGTAAGATCTTCATAATTCTCAATCACCTGGCACGCAAGGCGCTCAATGGTAATTTGAAGCTGGTATTTGGTGAGAATTGTGTTCATATTCTTGCATCCGGAAAGGTATTTTATTACGGGTATTTCATATTTTTTGCGATTACACTATTCCATTGAAAAAAAAATATTAAATAAGAATTTAATTACTCCCTTGTACCCGATCAGAAGTATGTATGAAAAGACTTTCTTTAACTCTTACTTCTTATTTCCTTGTCCCTTTTCTTCCTTCATAAACGGATACCTATAATTAGTAGCCGGTAAAAAAGTTTCTTTTATAGTTCGTGCACTCAGCCAACGATATAAATTAATCATACTCCCCGCTTTATCATTTGTACCACTTCCTCTTGCCCCGCCAAACGGCTGTTGGCCTACTACTGCACCAGTTGGTTTATCATTGATGTAAAAGTTCCCTGCACTATTTGTTAGCGTTTTTGTCGCCAGCTCAATAGCATATCTGTCTTCTGCAATTACTGCACCTGTAAGTGCATAAGGCGAAGTAGTATCCACTAATTTTAAGGCTTCTCCGAATTTATTTTCATCGTATGTATAAATAGTAAGAACAGGCCCGAATAATTCTTCACACATGGTAACATATTTCGGATCGGTAGCTTCTATTACGGTTGGCTCAATAAAATACCCTTTTGTTTTATTGCATTTTCCTCCCACTAATATTGAAGCATTCTTATTTTCTTTAACCCTGTTAATATAACCTTCTAACTTATCAAAGCTTTTTTCATCAATAACCGCATTTATAAAACAAGTAAAATCTTCAACTGATCCCATCTTCATAGTTTTAATCTCTGCAACTAATTTCTTTTTTATTTCAGCAGCAAGATTGGACGGTAGATAAGCTCTTGATGCAGCGGAGCATTTTTGCCCCTGGTATTCGAAAGCCCCACGGCAAAGGGCGGTTACTACTACATCTACATGGGCACTTTTATGAATTAATACGTAATCTTTGCCACCAGTTTCACCAACAATTCTTGGATACGATTTATAAATTTTGGCATTTTTCCCAATATGTTTCCACATCGTATTAAATACACCTGTGCTTCCGGTAAAATGGATTCCTGCAAAATCCGGATGGTTAAAACAAACATCACCTAAAGTAGGGCCATCAACAAAAACGAGGTTAATAACTCCATCAGGTAATCCGGCTTCTTTTAAAATACGCATAAACATTTGTGCGCTGTAAACCTGTGTGTTTGCGCATTTCCAAACTACTACGTTTCCACACATAGCCGGAGCTGTAGGAAGGTTGCCACCGATAGAAGTAAAATTAAATGGTGTAATTGCAAGCACAAAACCCTCAAGCGGGCGATATTCCATTCGGTTATTTACTCCGGCAGTACTTATAGGTTGCTGATTATATATTTCGCTTAAGAAATGTACATTAAACCTTAAGAAATCTATCAATTCGCAGGCAGCATCTATTTCACCCTGAAAAACATTTTTACTTTGGGCAAGCATAGAAGTCGCCACTATTTCAGGGCGGTATTTTGTAGCGAGAAGATCAGCAGCTTTCAGGAAAATATTGGCTCTGTTTTCCCAACTTGTATTAGCCCATTTATCTTTTGCTTCTAATGCGGCATTAATTGCATTTTTTACGTGAGAAGCATCGCCGGCATGGAAAACACCCAATACATGTTTTTTCTCGTGTGGCGCACGAATTTCTACTAATGTTTTGGTGCGCACTTCTTCGCCGCCAATGTACATAGGCACATCGGTTTTCTTATTTTTTAACTCCTTCAAAATGTTTTTCAAAAGATCTCTTTCTTTACTTCCGGGCGCATAATTGAGCACCGGCTCGTTCGCAGGCATCGGATAATGAAAACTTCCAATATTCATAATTGATTATTTTTTTGCGCAGCACTTAAAATGTTGTCGTAGATTTTACGTATTAAGGTAACGAATAAAATTAATTCTCTGTGTTAATTTCCGGTGCATTTTGAATTGCCTCCGCCCTCATTCATCGCAGCAATGCGACAATTTGAAATACAGCCTTATTTCTTCAAATACATCACTTCTTTTACCAGGTTTACTGTTCGTGGTATATCGGGTAAATAAAGAGCAACCAGGTTAGGTGCGTAATGCATTGGAGCATCTAAAGAAGTAATCCGGCGAACAGGAGCATCTAAGTAATCGAATCCTTCTTTTTGAATACGATAAGCGACTTCCGAAGAAATGGATGCAAATGGCCATTGTTCTTCTACAATCACCAGCCGATTTGTTTTTTTAACCGATTCAAGAATCGTATGCCAGTCTAATGGACGAATCGTTCTTAGATCAATCACTTCCGCGCTAATATTTTCTTTGGCCAATTCATCGGCAGCCCCAAGTGCCACTTTCATCATTTTATTGAAAGAAACAATGGTTACATCCTTTCCTTCACGGGCTACTTTAGCTTTCCCAATTGGAATCAAATATTCTTCTTCCGGAATCATTCCTTTTTCTCCATACGATACTTCACTCTCCATAAATATTACAGGATCATTATCGCGAATTGCACTTTTTAATAATCCTTTGGCATCATAAGGATTGCTTACGGAAATCACTTTTAATCCGGGAATATTGGCATACATGGATTCATAAGCTGTGGAATGCTGAGCGCCTAATTGTCCTGCACTTCCGTTGGGGCCACGGAATACAATCGGGCATCTTACCTGCCCGCCACTCATTGCCATCATCTTTGAAGCAGTGTTTAAGATTTGGTCAAGAGCAAGATTAGCAAAGTTCCAGGTCATGAATTCCACTATCGGACGCAGACCATGCTGAGCTGCTCCTACCGCTATTCCCGCAAAGCCAAGTTCAGAAATAGGAGTATCAATTATCCTTTTTTCACCAAATTCCTCCAGCATGCCCTGGCTTACCTTATAAGCTCCATGATACTCTCCTACTTCTTCTCCTATTAAAAACACATTTTCATCACGCCTCATTTCTTCCTGCATTGCTTCGCGCAATGCTTCTCTGAATGCAACTTCTTTCATCAGTAAATTTTAGTTTTAAATACTTTAAAAACCATTTTATATAAAGATTTTCTTTTAAAAATGACACGCAAAATTATCAGTTATAAGGCAAATAAGCAAAACTCATTATTCTGGAGATGTTTTAACTGAACATGGAGCATAGGCATTATACTTCGGGCAATTGAGAAGTAAGGCTTCAGAATAGAGCATCAAAACTTCACTCATTAAGCCTTAAGCCATCTACTTTGAGAATAATTTTTTACAAAAAATATTTTTAGCAATGATAATTCATCACTTATTTACTAATCTTATTTACCAAAAGATTGTAAGGCATCTCCTTAATTCCGTATTGCTTCAAATACGAATTAATCAACATTGGAACTAAAGCTATCACAAAAATAACTAATCCAAACTCTTC
>JBDTEK010000362.1:0-7138 GCA_039922575.1 Ginsengibacter sp. | reverse complement strand
TCCTCATTTCTTTCTCAATATTTTCTAAAACGACACCTGCCATATTTTTTAAAGGCAATTCGCCCATTTTTATTTTTTTGTTTTTAAACTGCTCCATCTTATCTCCACTATTTTTCAACAGTTCATTTTTTAATTGCCATTTCTCCTTTGTATCTACATCAAACATCTCTGTATCTCTTAGTGTAACTTCATTGTCGCTATAATAAATACCCAAAACATCATTATAATAACCCTTGAATGGACTCTTTAAAAATGAAGCCAATTTATACAACCCAATTTCTCCAAAGTTGAACTCACGGCCTGTTTTTTCATTGTTCACCAGGTCAATCGTATTTTTTGAACTTAGTAAATAGCTATAATACCGGTCGTTTCCAACATCATATTTTTTACTGAAACTATGTAAAGGCTGTTGCGTGATCAATTGGCTGCGTACCATGTTTGAATCTTCAGAAAAAGTTTCAATAAAATCAACCAACTCGTCTATAAGTATAGATGGAGGTAAAGGAGAATTGTCTTTCACACTTTGTCCAGTATAGCTTATATACAAATAATCCTGTGCCGAAAGAATTGTTTCCAGAAAAAGATGCTTATCATTTTCTTTAATATTTCTATCGCCTTTGCGCCTTTCTTTTTCGATTAAATTGAAACTTAGTTTTTTGTCCTTCCTCGGAAATTCGTCAAAGTTCATTCCCAGTAAGGCCACCACTTTAAATGGAATGCTCCTCATTGGAATTAACGAACAAAATGTAATGCCACCACCAGCAAAAGCTTTGCTACGCGTAACTCCTGTGAGCGCCGGTAGAAAATTATGCAGAAAAACATCATAACTTATTTCTTCATCAAACAGACTATTAATGACATTAAAATTCGCCAACTGACCTAAAATCGCACCATAATCTTCATCATTAGTATCTTCTTTATCGCAAACAAAATCATTTAGAATTTTTTCGATATAGGCTACCCAGGCTGCAATAGTTTTAACTGGTTTTCTTTCATGTAAGGATTGAATAAGCGCCTCTGCGAAATGAACGAAACGGATTACATTAAATGCTCCGGAACTTTCAGTATTATCCACCGGAAAAAAGCTGTCTGCGCCATCTCCATATTCTTCGGCACCGCTGATGCAAATGCCATACATGATGCGCTTTAGCCCATACTGCCAGCTCACATATACAGAATCATCTTCGTAGTTTCCTTCAAAGCCAAAACGGATATTGGCATCGTCCACTACATCTCTTATCTGTGTGGTATCAGTAATTTTAAAACGTTTCCGGATAAAAGAGAAATCTAATAAACGCACCACTTCTTCTGCAGTAAAATGCATTTCTGTTATTGATAAAATAGAATGTAATGCATTCGAAATACTGTCAGTGGCGGCATAACTCTCATCAGCGATGGTATATTTGAATTGATATGGCGCATTATCAAATACCGCCCTGATGTAAGAAGAATACAAATCAATATCACTAACCATTACAACAATATCACGCGAAGAAAGCTTTTCATTTTTTTTATCAATCAGATGAACCAGGTAATTGAATAAGGACTCTACTTCCCTGGCAGGGCCATAACACGAATTGATTGTGATAGAACCGTCTGTGATTTCTTCTTTTTTGAATGTGCCCTTTTCTAATCGTTTATTTTCAAAAATGGAACTTTGTATTTTGTGTAACAAGCTATCCGGTTCAGGTTCGTTTTCTCCGATTACTTCATACGAATTGATAAGATCATCATTTTTAAATAAAATCGAAAATGTATCCTGAATTATTTTACCCCAAGCTGTCAATAAAGTATTGCCTGTATTCGTATCTGAATGATGCGCCCTACCGGTTTTCTTTAAAAAATAAAGAAGTTTTTCACTACTGTCTTCATACCAATAATCGTAAGGCGCCGGATTAAGGATTAAAAAACGTATTTCAATATGTTTAGCCAAATTTTGAAAGATCTGCAAATGATATTCTGTAACAACGCTGATCCCAAATAAATAAATTACGGGCATTTTTTGCTGCAGCCGCTCAGTCTGTTCCGGATTTTTTAGCGCATTAATGATAAATTTTCCGATAAGCGTTTTGTCAGGAAATATATCTCCGGCTAATTCTTTAGATCGCATCCACAAATCCTTTTGCCATTCCTCTTCCTTATGTTTGGTAAATATTTTATCGAGATTCCATGCTTCAATCATGTCAGGCCTATAAATTTGATATTGGTCAAAAAGGTCAGCAATTTTTTCGGCTAAAGCCATTCTTTTCACATCTTTATCTATACCATCATAATTGTAGTACGATGAGATGTCCGGGTATTTTTTGGTAAAAGCTTTTTCACCCAATGTTTTATACAACAACCAGTTCAAATCGTCGGCAGATAAAGATTTAGAAAAAGAGCCACCCAAAAAAAAGTAAATTTTATTAATTAAATCATTCGGTTTTAAAAATTGAATATTCGCTGCAATACCAATGTTGTCCGCAATCTGCAACTTCAGCCAACTGTTCATTCCCTCCGTTTGTGTAATGATGTACACCGGCTGAAACACCGATTTCACTTGTAAACTTATTTCAAATGAAAGTTGCGCCGCAAGATGATTTAATGAATTAGAAACCTCTAAATGAAAATTATTTTCCTGTTCCAAACGTATTATTTTTTAAAAGCTTATTGAATAAATCTTTGTACGATCCCGGAGCCTCTTTTCACAAACGAATTTGCTGCCTGTAAAATAACTAACTCATTTCCCTGAATAATCACTTTACTTTTTGCACGCGTTACTGCCGTATATAAAAGTTCGCGCGTTACAATTTGTATGTCTTCTTTTGCCGGAAGAACTATCAGCACTTTATCAAATTCGGAACCCTGGCTTTTATGAATCGTCATTGCATACACTGTTTCAGCATTGGAAATAAATGCGGGTAAAAAATATTTTAATTCACCTTTTTCCTCAAACCAAACTTTTAATTCCCCATTTTCATCCCGCCTCACAATTCCTACATCGCCATTGAACAGGCCTAATTCATAATTATTACTGCTTATCATTATCGGACGATTTTCATAAAATTCTCCGGTGATCTTTATAAGCTTTTTCTGTTGCAGGTATTTTTCTATTTTTATATTAATCGCGTATAATCATTGTCCGCTCTCACGAATAGCGCAAAGGACTTTCAAATTATTTAATTTTTGTAAGGCAATTAAAATATTCTTTTCTTTGATAAAAGCTTCATATCCCGCAATAAAGTCATTAAATATTTTATCAGAATATTGTGTATCAATTAATACCTGATCATCTTCATTCCTAAAAAAATCTTTTATTACATTTTCATTGTTTTGAATAATGGCCTTACTAAATTTCCCAATTCCTTTCAGATCAGAAAACCGGTGACTTTTTCTCAACTCAATTATATGTTCAAATAAAGGGTGCGATGATTTAGCAATACAAGCTTGATTTAGCTTTTCATCAGCACCATCTATAAATGAATTAATAAAATCAATCCTTTCTTCTGAAAAAACATTTAATTTTTCCCGCACCTGGCATAAGTCTCCAAACAAGCTTCCCGCTTCTACAGATGCTAACTGATCTTTATCTCCCAATAAAATTAATTTCGTTTCATCGCCAATAGCGTCCAATAATTTTGCAAACAAGGCCACATCAATCATTGAGGATTCATCAATAATTACCACATCATAATTCAGCGGATTTTGTCTGTTATGTTTAAAATAAATAGAACCGGGCTTATATCCTAACAACCGGTGAATAGTGGATGGCTCCAGCATTTCAAACTTATTTTTGATGTTGTCATTTTCAAAAGAACCTCCGTTTGAAGACATCATCTTTAAAGATTCGGCCATGCGTGAGGCTGCCTTACCTGTAGGCGCCGCCAGTGCTACTTTCAAATCGGGCTTAATAGAGAAAAGTATGGTAAGTATTTTGGCTACTGTAGTTGTTTTTCCGGTTCCCGGGCCTCCGGTGATAATCGTAAACTGGTTTAACACAGCACTAAGCAAAGCAACTAATTGCCAATTAATATTTTTTTCTGCTGTTGAATTTAAATTTGGAAACAATTTTTTTATGAGAGTAATCTGCTCCCTTACACTATTCTCATTTTCTTTTTCATTTTCTTTTTCATTTTTCAAAAAATCTTTTGTCCGGTTCAATATGATCGTTTCATAGTTGAAATATCTTTGTAGGTACAAACGATGATTGTATAAGATGAACGGCTTTATTTTAGTTCCGTCTGAAACCAGTTCTTCATTTTCTATCAACTTTTTTGGGAAAGTATAAAGACCATCAAGATCATCGTTATTAATTTCATTCATATTGATACAAATGTGGCCTTCACTCATTTTTTTGGATAGAAGATACAGGTACGGCTTCAGGGATTCTGAAGTGAAATACTCAGCAAATTGTTGATGGACATCATTTAATACTTTCATATCGTTATCGAATTATCAAAGCAGTTTATCTAAAAACTGAATCTTTCAAATTTACTACATCACTTTGCCATCTATTGGTAAAGTGAAAAGAAATTTTTGTTTAAATTCATAAAATTTCTGCTGATGGGTAATTTTGTATCTATCAAATTAAAATTTGAAAAGATTCCAGTTTTAAACTTATTTTTTTAAAATTCAAAACGGTTCTTAAAGGTCATTTTCAAAAATAATTTTTGCAATAAACGCGTCAAGCGGATTATATCTATTCAATTAATACCCAAAGATCCCAGTTGATCTTTCACAGCAAATAATAAAATTTAAATTTCATACATTTTATACTTTTGAAAATTATATTCACCCCAAAAAATCAACAACCATGCAGCTCATTCCTATTTTTTTAAAAGAACTTCAACAGGAATCTAAAATTACCCGCAAAATGTTGGAACGTATTCCGGATGATAAATATGATTGGAAACCACATCCAAAAAGTATGACGATAAAGCAGCTTTCAACTCACATAGCCGAATTGCCCGGCTGGATTGCTATGGCGCTTACTACAAATGGATTAGATTTCGCTGCAAGTCCATATAAACCCACCGAAATTAATAATACAAAAGATTTATTAAATCTGTTTTACCAATCATTAGAAATAGGTGAATCACATTTAATTCCGGAAAATGAAAGCAAGCTTTCTGATAGCTGGATTCTTAAAAATGGTGATCAGGTATTGAGCAATACCACTAAAGCAGAAGTGATCCGAATGGCTTTAAACCAGGTAACACATCATCGAGCCCAATTGGGAGTTTATCTTCGTTTGCTCGATATTCCGATTCCAGGAAGTTATGGGCCAAGCGCTGATGATCCGGGATTTTAAAAGTCATTCAATTAACCTTTCGAGTGGTAACAACCGGAATTCTTTTCTTCAATTAAATAACTTCAACAATTACTCTGGCAATTTATTTTTATAATAATCTATTTTTTCTGTAAGGCTCATTCTTGCATATCGCGGAGATGGCGAAGGTAAACATTCACCATTTTTTATTTGTGGGAACAGTTTTAAAAATTCTTTTTCTACCAATTTACTGGTAAAAAAAATTGAAGAGAATTCATTTTCTTTTAAAATAACTTCGAGCGCTTTATCATTATATTCAATTACTTCCAGGCTACTATCGCTATTATTATCTTCCTTTCTGCGAATTTTGAGAAAGATATCGCCGATGGCGATTTTATGTTTGGTAAAAAGGTTCTTCTTCTCTTCTGTAGAAAGTAGCTCAACATTATAAACGCCTCTTATTATATTCCAGAATTGATTTCGTTTGGAAGCATAAAACCATTCGTCTTTACCATGTACAGAAGAGTTATGTTTGCCCGGAAAAGTTCCCACTATAAGCACCCGTGCTTTTGTAGGAACAAAAGGTTTATGGGGATGAGTTTCAATTTCAGCCATTTTTTTGTAAAAATTTAGGTTAAGACAAAGTAGGCTTTCTTTTTTAAAAAACTTTTAAATACGGTTCATCAATAATAGGTATAGGTTTTTATTCCTACTTCCCCATCAGGGCCGCTTGCAGTTTCTGAAATAATTCTCTTGCCGGAATCAAAAGTATAAACATGATGAAATGTCACAAATGGACCGGAGGCATTAGATGTCGTGGTTTTAACCAGATTCTTATTTGTTGCTTCATAAGGAGTACCAAGCACAAGGTTATTAACCAAGTCAGGATAATATTCGTAAGTATATTCAGAGGTATAATCTGTTTCCTTAATTACATTTCCAATGTTATCATAAAAATAATTGGTAACATTTTCCAGCTTTGCCCCGGTGGCGTATGAATACTCATATTGCATCTTTTTGATTAGTTGTTTGGCGGTATTATAAATGTATTTTTCCGTGGTGGTATCTTTTTCCTGGTTATACTGAAGAGTACTGTCTACCAGCGAATAGCTATTAAGATAAGCCACTTCATGTATATCCAATTTATTTGAATTATAAAGATCCAAAGTAAAGCTGGCAATTGCATAATGATACTCAAACCTGGCACCCGGATCCGTAGCAGATGTCATGCTTATTAGCCTGTTTTGCGAATCATAATTAAGGTTGAAAGTCATAACTGCGTGCTTTCCATTGGAGGTAACATCCTCGGTATAGGTTTTTATTTTTGATGTTGTAGAAAGAGGCGTACCGGAAGAATCAGGGCTTAATTCTTTTTGACATGCAGAGAAAGAAACTGCAATTATAAATGCAAGTAAAATTTTGGGTATTCTCATAAGTTGGTTATATCGTTTTGGATAAACAAATATGCTGTAAAGCAAGTTTTGTTGAATAAACGTTTAGCAGGTAGGAATTATTTTAGAAACAGCACTTTTTTACCATAATAAATTTCTTTTAACACAAATGCCCTCTGGTGTTGATTACTTTATTATGTACTACCCTTTCTAATTCATTTTTTTCTTTGCACCTTGATTTTTCAATCTTCATTGTGCAGGTACAATTATCTAACTGAATAATTAGCTGCGTCATTATTTCCTTTTCTTTTTCTTTCAATTTTGAGTCGTTACAATAATAAGTTACTTCAAGTAAACTATCATTTGGCATCAATACAATTATATTACGCGGTTTGGTTTGCATTTATTTTTTTATTAAAAATCAATCAAAGAACTGACCAGCCTGCTATAATCAAGCGTTTAATTATTCACTTATTGTGGATAACTGAAATTGAGAATT
>JBDTEK010000361.1:0-4036 GCA_039922575.1 Ginsengibacter sp. | reverse complement strand
AACTTCCTGTAAACTTTTAAACTATTAATATGGCAGATTATCAAGATGAAGAACACATCGTAAAAATTCTGGAAACAGAACAGGTTACGCATAATGTAAAAAAATATAAATTAACTAAACCTGACTCCTATATTTTCAAACCCGGCCAGGCTACAGATATTATTATCAATCTGCCTGAGTGGAAAAATGAAAGAAGGCCGTTCACTTTTACCGGCCTTAACAACTGGAAAAATCTTGAATTTACGATTAAGAGCTATAATGACCATCCCGGCGTAACTAACAAATTAGATACACTTAAAGCAGGTGACGAACTCATTTTACATGATATTTTTGGCGCTATTCAATACAAAGGCGAAGGTGTATTTATTGCGGGAGGTGCCGGAGTTACGCCATTTATTGCTATTTTCAGGCAGTTGAAAAAAGATGGAAAGCTAGGCAACAATAAACTGATCTTTTCCAACCAAACATCAAAAGATATTATTTTAAAAGAAGAGTTCGAAGAAATGTTGGGCGATAATTTCATAAACACACTTACTAATGAGAAAACATCGCAATTCGATAACAGGAAAATCGATGAAGATTATCTGAAAGAAAAAATAAACAATTTGTCGCAGTACTTTTATATCTGTGGCCCCGACCCGATGATCGAAAGTATTAGCGAAGTCCTTCAAAAATTAGGCGCAGATAAAAGTAAAATTGTAATAGAAGAATTTTAATTGAGGTTTTTAAAGAATATTTCAATACATTGTCCATTTAGAAGCTCATTCGTGTAAATTCAAAACCATAATAATGGCGCTGACTATTCGAAAAACAACAAACTTTATAAATCATTTATTGGTTACCCTCATTTAAAATATTCTTTTATAAAAACACTTTAACATGGCAAAAGATCCATATAAAATTAAAAAACTTTTAACCACAAAGAACGGGAAAAATTTTACTTTTTATAGTCTTCCCGAACTTGAAAAACAAGGTCATAAAATAAGTAAACTTCCATTTTCAATTCGCATTTTATTAGAAAATGCACTTAGAAATTTCGATGATTTTTCTGTAACCAAAGAACATGTGGAAACTTTGCTGAATTGGAAACCAAAGGGCTCCGATAAAGATATTCCTTTTAAACCGGCCCGTGTTCTAATGCAGGACTTTACAGGTGTTCCGGCTGTAGTTGACATTGCGTCTCTACGTGCTGAAGCAGCAAGAAAAGGTAAAAATCCGGAAGAAATAAACCCATTGATCCCTGTAGATCTGGTGATTGATCATTCAGTTCAGGTAGATTATTTTGGAACTGAATACGCCTACAAGAAGAATATGGATGAAGAATACAGGCGCAACCAGGAGCGATACTCTTTTCTAAAATGGGCACAAAAATCTTTCAATAATTTTAGTGTAGTTCCTCCGGGAATGGGAATCTGCCACCAGGTAAATCTTGAATTTCTTTCTAAAGGAGTGGTGGAAAGAAATGGTGAAGTATTTCCGGATACATTAGTGGGTACAGATAGTCATACACCAATGGTGAACGGAATTGGCGTGGTAGCGTGGGGAGTAGGAGGAATTGAAGCGGAAGCTGCTATTTTGGGACAGCCACTTTATTTCATCATGCCGGAAGTGATTGGATTGAAATTAACAGGCAAACTTCCATTGGGATCTACAGCTACCGATCTTGTACTAAATATTGCAGAATTACTAAGAAAATATGGGGTAGTGGGAAAATTTGTGGAAGTATTCGGCTCAGGATTGGATCATCTTTCCGTGCCGGACAGGGCAACCATAGGAAATATGTCGCCGGAATTCGGCTGCACCATCACTTATTTCCCTATCGATCATAAGACGCTGGAATACATGCGCAAAACGAATCGCTCGGAAGAACAGGTAAAATTGGTTGAAGATTATTGTAAAACCAATATGCTCTGGAGAACCGGTGATGAAAAAATTAATTATACAGATACAATAACGCTGGACCTTTCATCCATCGAACCTTCCGTAGCCGGCCCAAAAAGGCCACAGGATAAAATTCTTTTGAAGGATTTTAAGAATAAGTTCATCAAATTAATGGATGAGAATTACGGTCGCAAATACACTGTGGCGGATAAACAGTTATCCCGATGGTTTGCTGAGGGTGGAGGCCAACCTGTTGATCCCATTAAAGCAATGCCACCTGATACCAAAGTACAGGAAGTAGTAGAAAATGGCACTAAAAGAGTTTGGATAACTTTGGGACAGCAAAAATTTGAAATATCAGACGGCTCTGTAGCAATTGCCGCTATCACCTCCTGCACCAATACTTCAAATCCTTTTGTAATGATAGGCGCTGGACTGGTAGCAAGAAAAGCACGGGAACACGGCCTTGATAAAAAACCATGGGTAAAAACTTCGCTGGCTCCCGGCTCTAAAGTAGTAACCGATTACCTTGAAAAAGCTGACTTATTGAATGATTTGGAAGCATTAGAATTTCATCTGGTGGGTTATGGTTGTACCTCCTGTATTGGAAACTCCGGCCCTCTGCCCCCATACATCGCAAAAGCTGTGGAAGAACACGATCTGGTAGTGGCTTCTGTACTTTCAGGTAATAGGAATTTTGAGGCAAGAATTCATCCGCAGGTAAAAATGAATTTCTTAATGTCGCCAATGCTTGTTGTGGCTTACGCTATTGCCGGCCGTATTGATATAGATTTAATCAATGAACCAATAAGTTATGACCCGAACCAGCAACCGGTATTTTTAAAAGACATCTGGCCTACCGATGATGAGATCAATGATATTATGGCCAAAGTACTTTCTCCAAAGGATTTCTCTAAAAACTATGGAGAAATATTTGAAGGCAATGAGATATGGAGAAATTTAAAAGTTCCTGAAGATAAATTATATGCGTGGGATAAAAACTCCACTTATGTAAAAGAGGTTCCTTTCTTTTACAACCTTTCCGACCAGGCAGAACAATTGAAAGATATAACTGATGCGCGTGCTTTGTTGGTTTTAGGAGACAGCATCACTACTGATCACATTTCACCTGCAGGCCAATATAATGAACATTCTGCTGCCGGAGAATATCTAATAAGCAAAGGAGTAAAAAAAGAGAATTTTAATTCTTACGGTTCACGAAGAGGAAATGACGAAGTGATGGTACGCGGTACTTTCGCTAACGTACGCATTAAAAATCAGCTGGCCATTAAAGAGGGCGGCTATACTACTTATTTACCAAAGAATAAGGAGATGTCGGTGTATGATGCAGCCTTGAAATATAAAGAAAAGAAAACTCCATTGATCGTTTTGGCAGGCAAAGAATATGGCAGCGGATCATCGAGAGATTGGGCGGCAAAGGGAACTTTTTTATTAGGTGTAAAAGCAGTAATAGCGGAGAGCTATGAGCGTATTCACAGAAGCAACCTGGTAGGTATGGGCGTACTGCCGCTGCAATATAAAAAAGGAGAAACAGCTAAAAGTTTAGGCCTGTCAGGAAAGGAAGTTTTTTCTATAACAGGAATTGCAGAGGATATTAAACCATTAAAAGAAGTACAGGTTATTGCAAAAAAAGAAGATGGCACTGTGATAAAATTTGGCGCAATAGCAAGAATGGATTCAACAATTGAAATAGAGTATTACAGGCACGGAGGAATATTGCAATATGTGTTGAGGCAGTTTTTGCACAAATAGTAATAATGTGCTGATTTTGTAATGAGGAATGTTTTCTAAAATCTAAAAAACTGATACCTGTAAACCAGATAACTGATCTTAATTTCTAAAAAAAAAAATTTACATATGAAAAGTGAACATCTTTTTCCGGAAGCAAGTAGGGAAAATGCTGAAATGAGGGCTTCTGCAGCACCGGAAATAATTGAAACCTGGCGCAATTTCAGTAGAACGGTTTTCAAAGCCGGCGCCCTTGATGAAAAAACGAAACAATTAATTGCAGTAGCTGTGGCACATGTAACTCAGTGTCCTTTTTGTATTCATAGTCATACTGAAGGTGCCTTACGAAAAGGAGCCAGCAAACAGGAAATAATGGAAGCGATATGGGTAGCTGCAGAAATGCGGG
>JBDTEK010000360.1:0-3352 GCA_039922575.1 Ginsengibacter sp. | reverse complement strand
CCAAATTATTAAACTTTTAAAAAAGGAAACCTAATGTGAAATTATAAAAAATGTAAGAGTCGAAATCTAATCTGCCGAAACCTTCTATCCAATTCTAATCTGTTCTGAATAATTCCAATCCAATCTAAAAAATAAATTATATAACCAAACTATATAACCGGATCTCTTTGAATCACGCCACCTCCAATTACATCATCGCCTTCATAAAAAACAGCGCTCTGCCCGGGAGCTATCCCTTTTACACTTTCATAGAAACGCACTTTTACTCCATTTTCGTATGCAAATAGATTGGAAAGCGCACCTTTATCTTTATACCTGATTTTGGTAAGTGCTTCCATTCCATCAGAAATGCCATCATATTTTATCCAGTTAATTTTTTCTACAGTCATTTCACTTCCCTTTAAATCTTCTTCATCGCCTAATACAATTGTATTGGTTTCAGGAATTATTTTGGTGACAAAAGCGGGCTTCCCTAAGGCAATATCCAAACCTTTTCTTTGCCCGATGGTATAAAACGGATATCCTTTATGATGCCCCAAAATCTTACCTGTCTTGTCCACAAACAGCCCTCCCGAAACCCTTTCTTCCAGACCTTCTACTTTTCTTTTTAAAAAACCACGGTAATCGTTATCAGGCACAAAGCAGATTTCATAGCTTTCGTTCTTCCTGGCTAATTCAGGATAGCCATAATCAATCGCCATTTGCCTTATTTCGGATTTGCGATAGGTACCCAAAGGGAGTATAGTACGAGCCAGCAGATCTTGTTGCAAACCCCATAGCACATAACTTTGGTCTTTGGTTTCGTCCAATCCTTTTCTTACAAAATACCTTCCGTTAGTATGTTGGTGAATTTGTGCATAATGTCCTGTGGCTATAAAATCGCAACCGAGCGCATTTGCCCGTTTTGAAAGTGCACGCCATTTTATATGAGTATTGCACAATACACACGGGTTAGGTGTACGTCCGGCAACATATTCTTCAACGAAATTATTCACTACAAAATCGCCAAATTCGTCCCGTATATCAAGAATGAAATGTGGAAAACCGTGTTGTACGGCTGCTGCCCTGGCATCATTGAAACTGTCAATGTTGCAACAGCCGGTTTGTTTATTATTATCGCCGCCGCTACTTGCATAATCCCATGTTTTCATCGTAATTCCTACTACATCATACCCTTCGTCGTGAAGCATAAGAGCAGCTACTGTACTATCTATACCGCCGCTCATCGCCATTAATACTTTTCCTTTCTTACTCATTTTTTTTTATTAATTGGCAAAGATACCTTTTTTCAGGTTTTGAGGAGATGAGATTGGCCCCGATGCTTTACGAAATCAGAAAGTTAACAGTAAGCCTTTTTAAACTGACTATTGAACAATTGGGTCATTTACATATTCACTTTTTTAAACCATTATAACAATTCATCAGTTACAATAATTCATCAGTTCATTATTTTCCAATCAATCTGAATGAATCTCCGTCAAACAATCCCATATCGCTTAATTTTAAATGCGGTATTACCAATAATGCCATGAAAGATAAAGTCATAAATGGCGCGGACAACTTTGACCCTAACTCTTTTGCTAAAGCATCAATAGCGGTGTACGCTTCGGCTACTTTATAGCCATCTTCATTACTCATTAATCCCGCCACAGGTAGAGGTAAAATTTTATTCAAACCGGCATTTTTACTATCGGCACAGCTAATGCCGCCTTTTGATTTAATGATAAGATTTACTGCTTCGCAAATGCTTTCGTCATCAACACCTACAGCAATAATATTATGGCTGTCGTGCGCCACAGAAGAGGCGATGGCGCCAAGTTTTAAACCAAAGTTTTTTATAAATGCTTTGGCAACCGGAGCATCTTTATAACGATTGATCACTACCATCTTTAAAATATCATTTTCAACATCACTTATGTAAAAGCCATTTTCTTCTTTGGGAATGATAGGCAGTTTATTTGTGATTAATTGCCCATCCAATGCTCCAATTACCTCTACATTAAGTTCGGGAATATTAAATTTGAGATCATTACTATTTTTTATAGAACAATTAAAATTATTGATCACTGAAGAAGGTTGTGTTTTAATTTTTGATACACCATTTTCTGCCATCTTTTCTCCATTGATAAAAGTTTCTTTTACTTTAAAATCTTTTAAATCCTCTACAATAATAAAATCGGCAGCATCGCCCGGTTTTAATAATCCGACATTCATTTTATAATGTTTTACAGGATTAATGCAAGCCGCTTTTAAAACTTTAAATACATCAATTCCTTTTGCAACCGCCCTTCTGCACAATTCATTGATGTGCCCGTTTACCAAGCTATCCGGATGTTTATCGTCGCTGCAAAACATCATTTCATCTTCATGGTCGTTTAACAGATCAATCAGCGCTTCAAAGTTCTTAGCCGCGCTTCCCTCACGAATAAGAATTTTCATTCCATACTTTAATTTATCAAGCGCTTCTTCGGAAGTAAAACATTCATGATCGGTGCTAATGCCGGCTTCAATATATTTTCTGGCATCTTCTCCACGCAATCCGGGTGCATGGCCATCTACAGGTTTATTGTGTTTTTTAGCAGCTTCTATTTTTTTAAATACCTCGTCATCACCATTCAATACGCCTGGGAAATTCATCATTTCGCTGAGATAGAAAATATCATCATTTGCCAAAAGCTGATCCACTGCTGTGGAATCCAACACAGCACCTGCCGTTTCAAAAATAGTGGCAGGCACGCAACTTGGCGCACCGAAATGAAATTTGAATGGAACTTGTTTACCATTTTCTATCATGTATTTTACTCCGGTCATTCCACATACATTGGCAATTTCATGCGGATCGCTGATGGTGGCTATAGTACCATGCACTACTGCCAGTTTTGCAAATTCGGCAGGTAATAACATCGAGCTTTCGATATGTACATGTGCATCTATGAAACCGGGAAGTATAAATGCAAAATTATCTAGCGAGTCATTCAATTTTTCTATTGATTTTATTTTCTTGCCCTCAATAGTTATTTCTCCGAAAAATATTTTCTTAGATTCAATTTCAACAATATTCCCTTTAATTAATTTGCTCATAATTTCTGATTTTGGACTCTCCAATTTTTCTCAAAAATAGTTAAAAGGAGGAAAGGTATTATCTTAGAGGGCGTATTTCAAAATTGTCTGCACTGAGGCGCAACAAAAGCGTCATACCCTTAGCAGTGATATAAATTTAATTGTTCAACAAATTTCTTTCTAATGATTGAAATGTCTGCTTTAACCTTAGTAGCAATGTTTCTTCAAAAAAGTCCACCTTATTACCTTATTTTTTCCAGAGTTTTTTGGTAACATCTGATAAATTTCATGT
>JBDTEK010000359.1:0-4505 GCA_039922575.1 Ginsengibacter sp. | reverse complement strand
AACGATTGTCTTATTGCCTCAATATGCATTGATAATAATATTCCGATTTTCCACAATGACAAAGATTTTGATGATATTGCAAAATATACCACACTAAAAATTTATAAAACACACAAATGACAAAGATTAAAGTAGCCAATCCGGTAGTAGAAATTGATGGAGATGAAATGACAAGAGTGATCTGGAAATATATAAAAGAAAAATTGATACTCCCTTATGTAAATATTGACTTAAAATATTTTGACCTCAGCATTCAGCACCGCGATGCTACCGATGACCAGGTTACTATAGATGCTGCAAACGAAATAAAAAAATATGGTGTGGGTATTAAGTGCGCCACCATTACACCTGATGAAGCACGGGTAAAAGAATTTCATTTAAAACACATGTGGAAAAGCCCGAATGGAACTATCAGAAACATTCTGGATGGCACCGTTTTTCGTGAGCCAATAGTAATGCAAAACATACCGCGCCTTGTACCAAACTGGACCGCCCCAATCATTATTGGCCGTCATGCTTATGGAGATCAATACCGCGCTACCGATACAGTAATAAAAGGAAAAGGTAAATTAACCATGACTTTTACGCCTGAAAATGGAGAGCCTCAAACTTTTGATGTGCACGATTTTAAAGGAGATGGCGTAGCGCTTTGCATGTACAATGTTGACGAAAGTATCGCAGGTTTTGCAAGAAGTTGTTTCAATATGGCGCTCAATAAAAAATGGCCTCTTTATCTTTCTACAAAAAATACCATTCTCAAAAAATACGATGGAAGGTTTAAAGATATTTTCCAGGAAATTTTTGAAAAAGAATTTAAATCACAATTTGAAACTGCCGGCATCACTTATGAACACCGTCTTATAGATGATATGGTTGCGAGTGCTCTGAAATGGCATGGGAATTTTATATGGGCCTGCAAAAATTATGATGGCGATGTACAGAGCGATACACTTGCACAAGGTTTCGGATCACTCGGATTAATGACCTCTGTATTAATTACACCGGATGGAAAAATTATGGAAGCTGAAGCTGCTCATGGAACAGTTACCAGGCATTTTCGCGAACATGAAAAAGGAAATCCCACCTCAACAAATCCCATTGCTTCCATTTTTGCATGGACAAGAGGCCTGGCATTCAGGGGAAAGTTAGATGACAACCAACCTCTGATTCAATTTGCTCATACGCTTGAGGAGGTATGTATTGAAACAGTGGAAAGTGGAAAAATGACTAAAGACCTTGCCGTATGTATCAGTGGAAATAAAGTTTCGCATGGTTCTGATTATCTATATACCGAAGAATTTCTGGAAGCTATTAATGAAAATTTAAATAAAAAAATACTTGATCTCATTCATTGAAATTATCAATTTTCATTATAATTTAAAAAAGGGAACAAAATTTGAGGATATATTATTCAATTCTGGAAATCATTTTCTTCAAAAGATGAAAGATTAATGATTTTGGTGGCGAAAGATTGTTTCGATTCATAATCCTATTTGAATGACAATTCCTTATCACAATAAGCAAGAACCTGCCTCGGGCTTAATTAAGCAATATTCGAAAGACAACGATAGCACCATAGTTGAGCACTCTGAAAATACTAAACCTACTTTTATTAGCGTTATAGTTGGCGGAATTGGCATGGTCAAAAAGCACCTTTCCAAAATTTCCGATCGCTTTTATCAAATTTTCAAGGTACAAGAAAAAACTTCTCCGGTTCTGGGAATTAGCTTATACCTTATTCAACAAATAATAAAAAAGCGAAAAGGAAAAATCTGGATGGAAAGCAAAAAAATACTGAAACCAAATTTAATTTACTCTTACTCCCTAATAAACAAAGTGGCTTATATAAAATTATGTCCAGAATATTAGTAATTGACGACGATTTAGATATTTTATCTGTAATGGAGATTTTGCTTTCTATGAAGGGTTTTAATGTAGAAGTTACTGCTAAAGGTGAAAATACTTTTCCTAAAATTGAATCTTTTAAACCTGATCTTATTTTGCTTGATGTACTTATTTCCGGGTACGATGGAAGAGTGATCTGTAAACAACTAAAAGCCAATCTCGAAACCAGGCATATTCCGGTAATTATGTTTTCAGCCCATCCTGGCGCAGCAGCTACTATAGCCGATTATGGAGCCGATGATTTTATATCAAAACCCTTTGATGTTAAGAATCTTTTGAAAAAAGTGAATGAACAATTAAAACTCAGCAGCAACTAATATTTTGAAATAATTGTTATTGTTCACAGTTCAAATAGTGAATCATTTGAATTGAAAACCCACAATCTACCTTCTTGTAAATTAAAGGTCCCCCTTCAGCTAAAATTCCGGACAATCAGGTATGCAAAAAAAAATCCCATTCAACCAAAATTGAAAGGGATTTAAAGTTTTGCAGGTAATTTAAAACAATACCAAATTCCTACAATGCAATTTGCTTTTCAACCATCATCTTCCTCAAATTAATAAGGCCATAGCGCATGCGGCCAAGAGCAGTGTTAATGCTGCAATCAGTCAATTTCGCTATTTCTTTAAAGCTTAAGTCAGCAAAATGCCTCATTACGATTACTTCTTTCTGATCTTCAGGAAGCATGTCGAGCATTTTCCTTACTCTTTGATGGCTTTGTCCCTGCATAATCTTTTCATCTATGCCTGGCTCTGAGAAATTAAGCACTTCAAAAATGTCGTGGTCATCACTCGTTTTAATAGAAGGGCTGCGTTTAACCTTTCTGAAATGATCAATGCAGGCATTATGGGTTATGCGCATTACCCATGGCAAAAATTTCCCTTCATCATTATAGCGTCCGCTATTAAGGGTATCTATTACTTTAATAAAGCAATCTTGAAAAATATCTTCAGCCAGATATTTGTCCTTTACAAGTAAATAAATTGAAGTAAAAATTTTGTCTTTGTACCTGTTTACAAGACTTGAAATGGCTTCGGCATCTCCATCGAGATACATTTGGATAAGCTGCTGATCTGGCAGGTTGTTCATGGTTTTCATAAACTGTTACGGTTTTTGATTTAGGATATTGTGTAAGTCCAATTTTAGAGAAATGGTGCAGAGACTTTTGCCGGAGTGCAGAACGGTTCTTCATTCTTTCAGGAAAATTGGAGCCCTAAAATTAGAGTAATAATTTAAACTACCAAATGATTTGCTAATCTTTTCCTGAAATATTAAAAAATAGAGGGATACCACGCATAAAACATTTCCGTAAAATTACGATTCGTTATTTTTGCAATCCTTATAATGAAAACAGATACAATTTCGATCAAACAAAAAAGTCTTCTTTCAGGCTCCATCCGCGATAATATTTTTATAAAAGGAGCCAGGGTGCACAATCTTAAAAACATAGATGTAGAAATTCCGCGTAATAAATTGATAGTGGTAACGGGCGTTTCAGGATCAGGCAAGTCTTCCTTAACAATAGATACACTATTTGCTGAAGGCCAGAGAAGATACGCTGAAAGCATGAGCGCTTATGCAAGGCAGTTTATGGCGCGAATGAATAAACCTGATGTGGATTATATAAAAGGCTTGTGCCCCGCAATTGCTATTGAGCAAAAGGTAACTACAAAAACTCCCAGGTCCACGGTGGGAAGTATGACGGAGATTTATGATTACCTGCGATTATTATTTGCCCGGGTTGGCAAAACCATTTCTCCCGTTTCGGGGAGAGAGGTAAAAAAAGACGATGTAACCGATGTGTTAAAGGCTATCACCGCTTTAAAAAAAGGCGATAAAGTATTATTGATTGTCGCTTTCAAACAATTGCATCACAGGGATATAAAAGAGGAACTAAATATTCTGATGCAGAAAGGGTTTTCAAGGCTGGCCTCCCGCGAACCTAAGGGAAGAGCCCTGGAAATTGTAAGAATAGAAGATCTTCAGGAAAAAGAAGACTTAACTTCTTACATGGAACACCGGACTTCATACGTGCTTATAGACAGATTGGTAGTGAAAGATTTTGACGAAGACGACAATCATCGTATATCAGATTCTGTAAGTACTGCTTTTTACGAAGGGGAAGGAGAAGTAATTCTTGAAGTTAACGGAAAAGAAACGCTACATTTTTCCAATAAATTTGAATTGGATGGAATCAAATTTGAAGAGCCAGTCCCTAATTTATTTTCCTTTAATAACCCTTATGGCGCTTGCCCTGTTTGCGGTGGCTTTTCCCTTGTACTCGGTATTGATCCTGATTTAGTTATTCCCGATAAAAGGCTAAGTGTTTATGAAAACGCAATTGCTCCATGGCGCGGAGAAAAGTTGGGTTTGTGGAAAGAAAAATTAATCAAAGTTGCTAACCGTTTTGATTTTCCGGTGCATAAACCAATAATGGACCTTACTACCAGTCAATACAATCTATTATGGACAGGTAATGAATATTTTGGTGGGTTAAATGAATTTTTTAAAGAAGTAGAGCAGAATTTATATAAAATCCAATACAGGGTGTTGCTTAGCCGCTACCGGGGTAGAACCATCTGCCCTGAATGTCATGGTTA
>JBDTEK010000358.1:0-9520 GCA_039922575.1 Ginsengibacter sp. | reverse complement strand
GGACGGAAGTAATTGGGGTCAATTGCCACTACCACCTTACCAATTGGAAGTTGATAATCCGGATTTTTGCAGGCAGAAATAATTCCTTTTTCATCACCTTCTTTCCCCTTAAATTCAAGTTCTATTCCTGCTTCGCCAAATGCCATTATCACAAAATCCCTTACGGCGGTAGTAACTCCCGTGGCTATTACAAAGTCCTCAGGTTTTTCCTGCTGTAATATGCGCCACATCGCTTCTACATAGTCTTTTGCATGTCCCCAATCTCTTTGTGCATTTAGGTTTCCAAGAAATAAAGTATCCTGTAGTCCTTGTGCTATTGCAGCTACTGCTCTTGTTATCTTTCGCGTTACAAATGTTTCGCCACGCAGCGGGCTTTCATGATTGAAAAGTATGCCGTTGCAGGCAAACATATTGTAAGCTTCCCTATAGTTTACCACAGTCCAATAGGCGAATAATTTAGCCACACCATAAGGGCTTCTTGGATAAAATGGCGTGGTTTCTTTTTGGGGCACTTCCTGTACTAGTCCATATAATTCTGAAGTAGATGCCTGGTAGAAGCGTGTCTTGTGTCCTAATTTCAAAATGCGTAAGGCTTCTAATAAACGCAGGGTGCCAATTCCATCTGCATTCGCAGTATATTCCGGAGTATCAAAACTTACTTTTACATGACTCATAGCTGCCAGGTTGTAAATTTCATCAGGCTGTGATTCCTGTATGATGCGAATCAGGTTGGTACTATCGGTCATGTCTCCGTAATGGAGTTTGAAATTAGCATGTTCCTCATGCGGATCTACATACAAATGATCAATCCGATAGGTATTGATTAAGGATGATCTTCTTTTGATTCCATGCACGGTGTAACCTTTTGACAAAAGTAGTTCTGCAAGATATGCCCCATCTTGGCCGGTGATACCGGTGATTAATGCAGTCTTCATTTTATGAAATTGTGAATATTTGGAATGACAAATTTATTGTGCAAGGTGCAACAATAGTATGGTTCAATGAAAAATGGGGTAAGCTATTTTCATTCCCGGTGTAAAGTATTTAGTCAGTTATAAGTCTTTTGCTTTTTTTGAAATTTATTTTTTTTTGCATGGCTAATAAAAATTTTTCTTCATGCGCCTGTGCCTGGGGTAGAAAAGAAAATTTTTCTTGAAAGCAAGATAAGGTCCGAAAATTTATAAACCAGGCATATTGAGTTTTCTAACAATATTAATTTTCTTAATGACTTTCCGGATGTGTATTTGGAATAATTATTAATCACACTCCCGTGTTTCCGGAGAAGAGACCTAAGTGTCTTACTGTAACTGTAACTCCTGATTTCCAAAAGAAATTTCTCTTCCTATAACACCTTCATTTTCCATTTCAGCAACCATTGTATAGCCTAATGATGGTAAATTAACTTTGACAAATTTATTTTTGATAATTACAATTTTTCCATCAATTGCATAGGAAGGACGATCCACAATAGACGCATCGGTATTTAAAATTACATTGCTTCGTTCTAATCTGATATTTTGATGATCAGTAATAAATTCCCGGATCTCTTCGATTTCTTCATTTTGAATGATCGCGGGGTAACCTTTCCAATAGACCACGTTTAACACATTTTCTATCTGTTTCAATAAACCAATTTCGTTTTCCCTTATGTGTGCAAATACGTAAGAACTAAATAACGGTTCGTAAACTGACTTAATTCTGTTGAACTGCGTTATTTGCTTACAATTAACTGGACAAAAATTCTCGATTTTCTTTTTTGTCAGAGTACCACTAACTTTTTTTTCGCATTTCGTTTTTGTATAAACGATATACCAATTCTTCTGCATAATCTTTCTTTTTTAAGATGAAAATAGCAGCTAATCAAAGGATTGATACTTATACTCAAGGATGTGCAGGGCTTCGCCTCTCTCACTTACATCCTAATGTATTGAGTCAGATGATGATTCATAAAATATATTGGTTTTTAAGATTTTACTAAGGATTTTTTCTCTTTCCCTCGCTGTTTACTTCCATACACATAATCATACCCGTACCCATAATTATTTTTAAAAAAGCCTCGTGCTTTCACTCCGTTAAACACGATCGCCGGGTTGTTGATAGGATTTATATGGTTGTTTACATCAATTCTTTTTATAAGCATTTTTGGTGTGTATTTGTGTCTTATCACAAATAAAGTTGCATCACATAAGCCTGTCAACAGATAACCATCAGTTACCAGCACTATAGGCGAAGTGTCAATAATCACAAGATCAAATATGCCATCGAGGTAATCAATGAGGTCCTTTATTTTCCCATTTGATAAAAGTTCAGATGGGTTTTCGGGAAGATTTCCGGCTGAAATAAAGAACAGGTTTTCATGCTCTTTTACTTTCCTGATAATCTCTTCAGGTTCCTTTTCGCCGGTTAGGAATTCTGTAACGCCATCTTCCTGATCAACGTCTAAAATTTTGGCTATCGAGGGGTTGTTCAGATCCATATCTACTAATACTACTTTTTTCCCTGTAAGGCCGAGGCTTATAGCCAGGTTTGCGGCAATGAAACTTTTACCTTCTCCTGAAATACTTGAAGTGATCAGAATTTTTTTGTGGTTAGAATCAATACCTAAAAATGAAAGTGATATCCGTAATTTCCTGAATTCTTCAGCAATAAAACTTCTTCTTCCGGATTCAATGACAATTGGTTTTTTAGATTTATCAAAAGCCACTTCTCCTATTATAGGTATGGATGTACGGGATTCTATCTCATTTCGATAAAGGATTTTACCAGTTAGCGTTTCCCTGATTGTGATAATGGCAACGCAAATACCAAGAAGAGCAACAACAGCTATTAAATAAACAAGCATTCTTTTAGGGCTAACCGGAACCGGGCTTGCTTGTGCTTCATCTACCACTCTGTTGTTGGAAACTGTAGAAGCATAAGCTAATTAACTTTCTTCTTTTTTTTGAAGAAGGGAGGCATATACCATGCTTTTCATTTCTTGCTCACGGCTGATATCAAGCAACTGGCGTGCCTTTTGCGGAACCGCCTGCAACATAGAATTATAATTTCCGTTTGTGGATTGGAGATTTTGTTTTGCTGCATTAAGGCTCTGTTGCTGGCTTTGAATATTTTGTAAAATATTCGGCTTTATTTTATTGATCTGATCCTGAATAGATACCAGGTTCGGGTTGTTTTCGCCAACGGTTTTTTTCAATTTTTCATATTCCAATTCTGAAGAGTATAGCCTGTCCATAAGCTGAGAAAGCATCGGGTCGCTTACACCAAGAGTAGAAGGAACAATGCCTCCTGTATTTTCTTTGCTTTTTACAAATTTCTCTACCTGGTTTAAAACAGATATTTGCGTATTAATATCGCTTAATTTTTGATCGTTGGCGCTTACGTTTTGTAAAAATAAGGTACCCTGAGTGCCTATGTCCACAGCTCCTTTGCCCGATTTGTATTGCTGCACTTTCTTTTCAATTGAATCCAGATCGTGGGCTACTATGTTTAGCCTCTCTTTTACAAATGTCAATGTGTTCTTTGCAAGTGCGTCCTTTTCATTTATTTCAGATTGTTTGTAAGAAACAATTAGCTGATTTAAAATATTTTCTGCACGTTGGGGCACTTCATCTCTGTAACTAAGATTGACGATTGAAGACAATTTACTGGCTGCCTCTGCTTTTAAACTTCCTAATATCCCCGGAACCATATCCCGTGGATTGACTAATGAAAAATAAAATTGCTTAATAGGTTTTCGTGGCTGTTGGTAATTCTTATTAGGAATAAATTCCAATCTTCCAAAGCGGGTATCAACCACCTTGTTGAGCGGATACTTAAAAGTGTCATTTAGAGTGACCTCATTATTTTTTTGGTTAAAATCTAATTTGATTTTTTTAGTGTCGCTCAAAGAATCTGGAACAGGTGATATTATTGTTACCGGAGAAGTAAGATAAGCGGAAGTGGTTTTTATATCACCTTGTGCAGAAATGGGTGCATACAACCCTAACTTATTTACCACATCTGCCATTAGTTTTCTCGACTGAATGACTTCTATTTCATTTTCAACTATTTTTTTTGAAGATATCTGATCTAAAGATTCCATCAATTTGGATTCTTCATTTCCTTTCTTTTCATCTTTAATAATAAGAGTAGCGTTAGCTTCATAAATAGGAGTAGCATAACGAAGATAAATAAACGCTGCAATTAATGCAATAATAACAGCAAGTATAAACATAGGCCAATAGGGCATATATTTAGTGACTATCTGTTGTGCAAAGTTTTCTTCGCTTTCGTCATTCATGTTATTCTTTCCCTGCATCATACTAGTTATTATCTTAATACTCTATCCAATATTATTATTACTACCGATAAGCCACTCAACATGACCGGAATTAATTGAGGATTCCTTGTTCCCTGATTAATTTTATTTTTATTCGGAGATACATACACCACATCATTCGGTTGTAAATAGTAGTATGGAGAGTTAAAAAAGTTGCGTGAGTTCAGATCAATATGCCTGGTTTTTTTTTGACCATTTTCTTCTCTTATCAATAATACATTGTCCCTTTTTCCATAAATGGTTAAATCGCCTGCAAGGCCAATGGCTTTCAGCATTGAAATCTTTTCGCTTGGAACTGTAATCACAGTTGGCCTGGCTACTTCGCCGAGCACTGTTACTTCATAATTTAAGAATCGGATTTCGACTATCGGATCTATTAAGAGTTTTTTTGATAAAATAAGATTCGTGATCTCATCTTTCAACTGCTTTTTCGTAAGACCTGCTGCTTTTACGTTACCCAGAACCGGAAGCTGTATATTACCATCAACATTAACAAGATAACCACCTGCCTCTGAGCTGGAACCTGTTACAGTGGTTGACCTGATATTAGTATTGCTTTTAGGATTGAAGATAGCAGAAGCCTCCTCGTTGAGGCTGCTTATCGAAATACTCAAAATATCGTTGGGATGTATAGGAACCTGGATCTCATTACCAGTCGAGTAAAAAGTAGTATCCGTTACATTTTCAAAGTAAACCACTTTTTTTGTATTCGCACAGGAGCTCAATAAAAAAAATGGGATCAAAAAAACAAACTGAAAAAAATTCAACTTCATAAGATCATTTTTGCACTTCCTTATATTTTATAAGACAGTAATAGTTAAAAGTATATCGGGTGGAAATTCTAGTAGGAACTGGGATCAGGATAAACAATAAATCCAGGAGGTATAAAGCTATTTACTATTCAGGATAAAAATAGCTTTTTAAAACACAAACATAAATGTTTAATACATGCAATCCAAATATTTAGAAAAAAAATTACACTTAAAAGAGTTTAAAAATAAATGAAAATGAGTTGCCGGAAATCATAGATAAAAAATAATTGTAAAGAGTATTATAACGAAAAAAGGTTAGAGTTTATTTTAAAATAGGCTATTTCTTTTTTATGTTTTTCTAATGAATAGTAAATTACTTATCCTCTTTCTACTAACGCTTTTATCAACCACTTGCGAGAAGGCACTAATTCCATCGAATTTACAGTAACGGATAACCTCGGGGCATCCAGCAAGAATACCATGATTTTAACTGTCGCACTTGGAAAGCTATCGAGCCAGGAAAATTCCGTCAGTCTTTTTCCAAACCCAGTCAAAAATAGTGCAACTCTCGAAATAAATACCGGTAATCCTCATTGTGCCGTTTCAATTGTAATCACAGATTCAAGAGGCAAAATTATATCTTTGAAATCCCGTAAAGCTGAGGAAAACAAGCTGTAGAAGAAGTGGATTTAAGCAACTTTACCAAAGGTATTTACACGATAACTTCAGGAATTATAAATTGAATTTAATGTTTCCACAATCCTATCAGAAGTTTTGCCGTCCCAGAGAGGCGGGACGAGTCCTTTTTTCCAATCCCCGTCAATTACTTTTTTTAAATATAATTGAAGTTTATCCCAATCTTCTCCAATTAATTCATTGGTGCCAAGGGTAATGGTTTCCGGCCTTTCGGTCGAATTTCTTAATGTAAGGCAGGGTATATGTAAAACTGTAGCCTCTTCAGTGATTCCACCAGAATCGGTAATGATGCCTTTTGAATGTTTGATTAAATAAATAAATTCCAGGTAATTTTGAGGATCAATCATTATGATTTTATCCTGACTGATTTTAAATTTCTCTACGATTTGCCTGGTTCGGGGATGTAATGGAAAAATTATAGGGAAATCTAACGTGCCTTCTTTGATGGAGGAAAGAATGGTTGCCAATTTTACCGGATCATCTACATTTGACGGACGATGCAATGTCATTAGAAAATAACCTTTTTCATTTAAGTGGTATTCGTCCCAAAAAGCAGGTTTTTTTATTCTGTCCAAATTGTGACATAATGTATCAATCATGGTATTACCCACAAAATGTATTCTGCGTTCATCTATGCCATTTTTAGCTAATTGCTGATTGGCCAACTCGGTTGTTGTAAAAAAATGATCGCAGATAGAATCGGTTACCATCCGGTTAATTTCTTCCGGCATCGTCATATCGCCAGACCTGATCCCAGCTTCTACATGTCCTACGTCGATGCATAATTTTTTTGCAGTAATTGTACAGGCTAAGGTGGATGTAACGTCTCCCACTACGAGGACTATTGATGGCTTGTTTTCTAACAACTCTTTTTCGAATCTTACCATTATTGTGGCGGTTTGTTCTGCTTGAGATCCTGATCCGCTTCCCAGGTTAATATCAGGAGCAGGAATCCTTAATTCCTCAAAAAAATCGCTACTCATTTTCTTATCGTAATGTTGCCCTGTATGCACTAAGCGATAATCAATATCCTGTCCTTTTTCCCTGGCGTTCTTAATTGCTTTTATTATAGGAGCTACCTTCATGAAGTTTGGGCGCGCTCCGGCTACAAGTGTTATTTTCATATTTATTGTACTAACGAATTTTTTCACCATATTGGTGTATAAGGGAGTTGGTTTTTTTAATATTTTCTCGATAAAGCGCAAAATAGGCAAAATAGAATAAATTGAATAATTGACAAACTACATAAATATTGAATTGGTGCTGGGAGAAATGGAGCCTCCGGCTAACCGGTATAGCTACTGCTCCTACCTTTGTCATTAAAGTGTTTTCATATAATTCCATAACTTCTGACATTCTAAACCAGCTTTATTAATGGATGAACAAATAATAAGATTTTGAATCCCGATTTGATTAGTACAGTTAATAATTTTGACCTTTTCAACGTTATGAAACCCCGCTTCTGCATAATATTTTTTTTCAATATAATCGTAATATGCTTTTAAAAGATCTTTCATTCCTAATCCTAATTCCGGTTTTCATTTTTGCTTAAATTTAATTCATATAAATAAGTTGACAGCCCATAAAACATCCAACCCTGCGACCAACGCATAAAAGGAATTTTGTTCGTGTAGTACTTTTTCTTTTGGTAAAAGAAATATCCTTTTGAAGACTGCATATTTTCAATAGTCCATTTGGTGACTCTGTCAATAAGCTCTCTGTTTTCTTTAAATAAATTTGATTTAGACAGGGTGATGATCAATTGCGACGGCGCATGGATATCAATAGGGTAAAGTGAATTATTATAATACTTTGAACGCCCTTTCATATCGAAGAATGTATCCAAATAATATTTCATTCCTTTTTCAAAATTATTCCGGTAACTATTATCGCCTGAATAAGTTCCATATTCCCAGATACACTCAAGATTGAATCCTGTATGAAAATTATCTATCCACTGATGAAAGGGTAATGTACTGTATGACCACGATCCATCAACATTTTGGAAATCACAACAATAGGCTACCGCTTTTTTTGCCAATGCAATTAATTCCTCCTCTTTGGTATAAGAATAGATTCGGCTTAGCAGCTTTGCCCCAAGTAAGGAAGCATTGAAAACAGATGTTTTATCCTCGGGTGAATAAGAAAATGCAAAATTGCCATTGTCACTATAAGTACGATTCAGGTCTTTTATAATAAAGTTTTTGGAAGAAATTGCCGCATCAAGATATGTTTTATTTTTTGTAACCTCGTAAGCGTCAATCAGTGAGTTGGCTACAAAAGTAGTAGCAACTATGGTTGGCGTAAACTTTTTCTGGAAAAATGCTCTGGATTGCCAGTCAAAATTATAGCCCCAGCAATTTCCGGAATAGCCGGCTGTGCTAAGCGAGATCACTTTATCTGCAAGTTGTTTTATTTGTTTCATCGCTTCATCATGCCTGGTTTGAATGCGGCTTAGTTTGCAATAACCTGAAATGAAAAGGGCAAGTCCTTTTGGATTATATCCTTTATCAATTTTTAGCAGCGGCCTTAAGTTAATGGGCATCTTTTTAATGAATTGTATCCACATTAACCTCGGCAGGCGCTTTTGAGGTAGTATAGGAAAAGCGCGGAAAACCCTGCTTGTGAGCCCATCAAATGGATCCCATCCGCTGTACTGTTGCTGTATGCAATATTTCTCTAATTTTGAAAGCGATTCAATTACCTTATTATCCATTAAATATAGTTTCTTGTGGCAAAGCCAGTATTTAAACTGACAATTATTTTAAATATGTTGAGTGTAGTAAGAGAAATGGAACGGAATGAAACAGGAGAACTTTTCCTTCATTAAGCGCATAAAGAAGCTTGAACTTCCTATTGATGGCCTTTCCCATTGATTTTGAGGTTTATCAATCGAAATGTTTTGAATTTAAAAAATTTCTTTTTCGAATGAGTCATCGACGATACTTATAGCAAGATCATTTTTTAAATAGCTTATCTATCTCATAATATGAATACTTAATTCCCATAAGGTGGCGGATAGAATTAAATAAAGGTTCCTAAATAGTTTTAATTCGATTGAACTGCTTTATTTGGCGGCAATTAATTGGACAAAAGTTTTCAATATTTTTCTTTGTCAGCAAATCACTAACATTCTTTTCGCATTTTTCTTTCGTATTAAAGGATGTACCAGTTCTTTTGCATGATTTTTCATTTTTAAAAATAAAGTTGCAGCTATTCAAAGGAATTAATACTTATACGCAGGATATGCAGGGCTTCACCGCTCTCACTTACATTCCAAAATATCAAGTCTTATGATTTTCATGCATTCTGGATTTAAAACTTACGATTCCTTTGCGTGTCAGTTTGTTTGAATTTCAGTCACAGATTACACGGATTTTGACTGAAAAGAAAAGCGTAATATTCCAGTGTCAGCAAGAGCCTGTCGAAAGTGGTGCCCCGTTGTGCTGTGAAATGAGAATTACGCCCTCTAGCGCGATTAAAGTAAAAGATGATCGTTAGATGTTGAAAATTGGAAACATGAGTAATGCACGGTATTTGTATGGGTCGGGAGACCTCTACCGGCTGCAGGTAGATTTGTGTAGGTAATATGGTGTAAAAGCCATCACAGCTCTTTAGGCCATAACGGCTTTTAATATTTTAAAACACAAGTTCTATAAATGTATATCAATTATTATTACCGCCTCTGCACCTATGAAGGGAGCAGCATTCAGGGGATTACTGCAATTGCAATTCCTGGTTTCCAAACGAGACC
>JBDTEK010000357.1:0-4979 GCA_039922575.1 Ginsengibacter sp. | reverse complement strand
AAGACATGGTTATATCTTGTCCGTTAAAACCTGCGCTATTTCAGCTTTCTTCCCTTCTGCTAATACTTTTTTATAGTCCTTCGGAAATACTTTTACAAAATTTTTCAACTGATTATCAAAGTCATTTAAAATAAATTTAGCAACTGTGCTATTCGTGTATTCGAAATGCTTTTGAATCATTTCCTGCAAAAGTTTTTCATCATCCGATTCTACATTATCCAGGTCAACCATTTCCAGATTGCACAAAGAATCGAATTGCTTCTTTACATCATAAACATAAGCGATGCCTCCGCTCATTCCCGCAGCAAAATTTCTTCCGGTGCCACCCAATACAATTACATTTCCACCAGTCATGTATTCACAACCATGATCGCCAACACCTTCAACAACCACATTCGCTCCGGAATTTCGTACACAAAAGCGTTCTCCCGCTTTACCCCGAACAAAAGCTTCGCCGGAGGTAGCTCCATAAAATGCCACATTACCAATGATGATATTTTCTTCCGGAATAAAACTTGCCTCCCTGGATGGATACACAATTATTTTTGCCCCGCTCAATCCTTTCCCAAAATAATCATTCGCATCGCCTTCCAGTTCAAGCGTTAATCCTTTTGCATTAAACGCTGCGAAACTTTGTCCTGCGGTTCCGGTAAATTTAAAATGAATAGTTTCATCCGGCAATCCCTCCTTTTTATACTTTTTTGAAATTTCATTTGATAAATAAGTGCCTATTGTTCTGTCCGTGTTAGTAATGTTAAAAGAGGCGGTTACTTTTTGAAGATGATCCAACGCCGGTTGAGCTATTTTCAATAATTGTAAATCGAGAATGTCGCACAATCCATGATCCTGATCTTCCGAATTAAATAACCCTATATTTTTTGATGCTGGTTCTTTATACAGAATTGGCGAAAGATCAAGTTTGCCGAATTTCCAATGGTTGATATCTTCTCTCCTTTCCAGAAAGTCAACCTGGCCTACCATTTCGTTGATGGTTTTAAATCCTAATTCAGCCATTATTTCCCTTAATTCCTGCGTTAGAAATTTAAACAAATTCACTATATGGTCTGCCTCGCCGGTAAAGCGTTTACGCAATTCGGGATCTTGTGTGGCTACGCCAACAGGGCACGTATTTAAATGGCATTTGCGCATCATGATACACCCTTCCACAATCAGTGCTGCTGTGGCAACACCCCATTCTTCGGCACCCAATAAAGTAGCAATAGCAATGTCGCGACCTGTCTTTAACTGGCCATCAGTCTGCACTACTACCCTGCTCCGCAATTTATTTTTAACCAGAGTTTGATGTGTTTCCGCGAGGCCAAGTTCCCATGGTAAACCCGCATGCTTTATAGAACTCATTGGCGAGGCGCCGGTACCACCGTCATGACCGGAAATTAAAATGACATCTGCTTTCGCTTTTGCCACACCTGCAGCAATAGTTCCTACACCAGCTTTTGAAACCAATTTTACATTGATCCTTGCTTTTCTGTTCGCATTCTTCAAGTCAAAAATTAATTGAGCCAGGTCCTCAATGGAATAAATATCGTGGTGCGGCGGAGGCGATATTAATCCTACGCCAGGAGTAGCATGACGAACCCTCCCGATCCATTCATCCACTTTATATCCGGGCAATTGGCCGCCTTCACCAGGTTTAGCGCCCTGTGCCATTTTAATTTGCAATTCATCAGCTTCGGTGAGATACCAGCTTGTAACTCCAAAACGTGCCGAAGCCACTTGTTTGATAGCGCTTCGCATAGAATCTCCATTCGGTAATTTTTCAAAACGAATCTCGTCTTCACCTCCTTCCCCGGTATTACTTTTACCACCAAGCCTGTTCATAGCAATGGCAAGCGTAGTATGCGCTTCCCAACTTATGGAACCAAAAGACATAGCCCCGGTTGCAAAACGTTTATAAATATTTTCAGCAGGTTCTACTTCATCAATCGAAATAGAAGGCCGGTTTTTTTTAAATTGAAATAAGCTTCTTAATGTAACAGCTTTTTCACTTTGATCATTAACTGCTTTAGAATATTTTTTGAAAATACCATAATTATTCATCCTTGTAGAATACTGCAACAAATGAATGGTAGTAGGATTGAACAAATGAACTTCGCCTTTTCGTTTCCATTTGTAAAGGCCGCCGACAGTTAATCTGTCAAATGGAATATTTTTTTTATTGAAAGAAAAGAAGTGTTTGATCAAAGCTTCTTTTGCAATTTCATCCAGACCCATTCCTTCAATACGCGATGTAGCGCCGGTAAAATATTTATCAATCACCAACTTATTGATTCCAAGTATTTCAAAGATTTGGGCACCCTGGTAAGATTGAAAAGTAGAAATACCCATCTTTGAAAATACCTTAAGAAGGCCGTCGTTGATGGCTTTTTTATAATTCTTTTTGATCTCACCCGTATCAAGATCAGTCTTCATTTTACCACTAAGTTTCATATCCCTTATGGTGGAAAGAGCGAGATAAGGATTGATAGCAGTGGCGCCAAAACCAATAAGGCAGGCAAAATGATGTACTTCCCAAACATCTCCCGCTTCTATCACAAGACCAACCTGGCCCCGCAAACCTTTTCTAATCAGATGATGATGAACGGCGGAAGTAGCCAGTAAAGATGGAATGGCGGCATGCTCAGAATCAATTGCCCTGTCAGACAAAATTAAAACTTCAAAGCCATCTTCCACCGCTTCGGCGGCATAACGGCAAAGCCTGTCAATTCCGCGCTGCAGTGAACCCGGTTTACCATCCGCTCTAAAATAAGATTGCAAAGTATGCGCCTGAAATATACCGGTATCCATACTTCTTATTTTTTCCAGCTCACGGTTGGAAAGTACGGGATGCTTTAATGCGACCGTGTGGCAAGCCAGAGGATCTTCTCCCAAAAGATTTCCATTGTTTCCAACAAAAGTGGCGAGTGACATTACTAATTTTTCCCTGATGGGATCAATAGGCGGATTAGTAACCTGCGCAAAAAGTTGTTTAAAATAACCGCTCAAATGTTGTGGCTCATCGCTCAGGATCGCCAGTGGTACATCATTACCCATAGAACCTATCGGTTCTTTACCGGTAAGCGCCATAGGCGTTAAAATCAATTCCAGATCTTCTGAAGAATAACCGAATGCCTGCTGGTATTTAAATATCTGGTCATGTTCAAGATGTGTAAACATCACTCGTGGCTCAGGCAATTCTTCCAAACGAATCTTATATTTATTCAGCCAGTCGCTATACGGCTTTTGCGAACATATCTTTTGTTTAATTTCTCCATCGCTGATGATTCTTCCTTCCTCCATATCTACTACAAACATTTTTCCAGGTTGTAACCTTCCTTTTTCTTTGATGAGTTTTGGATCAATATGCAGTACACCTGTTTCCGATGCCATTATCACCCTATCATCAGTTGTGATGCAATAACGGGAAGGGCGAAGGCCATTTCTGTCAAGAGTGGCACCAATCAGTCTTCCATCTGTAAATGAAATAGAAGCGGGGCCATCCCAGGGTTCCATAAAAGAAGCATGAAATTCATAAAACGCTTTTTTTTCTGGATCCATTTGCTCATTGCCATCCCAGGCTTCAGGAATTACCATCATCATTACATGCGGGAGCGACCGCCCACATAATGTGAGCAGTTCAATCATATTATCCAAACAAGCAGAATCCGATTGCTCCCCACTCACGATAGGCAGAAGCATTTCCATTTCTTCTTTTGTAAAGAATTGAGAAATAAAGTTCTTTTCGCTGGTACGCAGCCAGTTTAAATTTCCCTGCAAAGTATTGATCTCACCATTGTGCGCAATGTATCGAAATGGTTGAGCCAGTTTCCAGGATGGGAATGTGTTGGTAGCAAAACGTGAATGAATTAATCCAAAAGCAGAAACAATTTTTTTGTTACTAAGGTCAGGAAAATATCCACGAAGCTGGTGGCTGGTGAGCTGGCCTTTATAAATAACTGTCTTGTATGAAAGAGAGGCAATATAAAAGCCAATCGAATCTTTTTTTACTGTGCAATTAATTGTTTTAGCAGAATAATTTCTGAGCACAAATAATTTCCTTTCAAATGCGTCAGGATTATTTATATGATCGGGACATGCAATAAAAACATGCTCCATTTCGGGCTCAGCAGATAACGCAGTACGGCCTATACCATCAGTGTTTACAGGTATTCTTCGATAACCTAAAATTTCAAGGCCAAGTGTTTCTGCGGTACGGTTAAAAATTTCGCGGCATTCTTCTCTTAACCTGATATCTTTCGGGAAAAACAAAACCCCAACTCCATATCTACCGTAAGCCGGCAAATGAATTCCTAATTTCAAACACTCATCAAAGAAGAATTCATGCGGTGTTTGAATCAAGATTCCTGCGCCATCGCCTGTATTTATTTCGCATCCGCAAGCGCCGCGATGCGCCATATTTTCAAGGATGGTTAATGTATCTGAAACTATCTGATGGCTTTTATTACTTTTTATATTAGCTACGAAACCAATGCCACACGAATCATGTTCAAATTGTGAAGAATACAAACCATTTTCTACCATTTCAAAAGAATTAAATGTGAACTAAAAAATTAAAAGTAAACGAACTCTTCCGAAAATATTTTAAACACACGGAAAATAAAATTAAAATATGAGTTCAATTTACATTAGGCAAATACAAATATCGCCTACAGAATACAGTATGGAAAAGGGATACGGGGGGAAAAGTTTACTACATCCAACATAATTAAACATTAAAAGGAATGTAGTTTTATTATGAATCATCTAATAGAACGATTAATTCATTAGATAATTATTATTAGCAATAGAAGAGAATATGACTTTGGATAGGAAAAAACAGAAGTTCAGAAAACCTTTTTCAGACTTGTCAGGTTTTAGAATTCTCAGAAATAACCACATCTTTTCTAAAAACAGTAAAAGTTACATCTTATGTCTTTTCTCCAAAACATCAACAATATCTTTCAGTTCAAATTCTTTCGCTC
>JBDTEK010000356.1:0-9714 GCA_039922575.1 Ginsengibacter sp. | reverse complement strand
ATTTTTGTCTGTATTTGCGGCCATAATTTTTGTTTTAATAAATGAACTGTAAAGTTATTGGTTGCGCAAATATAGATATTATTACTTATCAACACTAAAAAAATTAGTATTAAAAGTGATAATGTTTAAGAGGTAATTTATTTGTTTTGATTGTTTTAAGAAATCCGTTTAAATGATTAAACTAATTCTTGAGTAAATGATGTTGTGCAAGATATTATCACCATCAATTGTTCAGATATTCCAAAAAGCGTCTATACTGCGAAAGGGTCAAAACAGTGAATCATTTAACTTTAAAAAACTTGCTATTTAATCTTTACACAGTACTAAACCTTAGTAGAACGGATAATTCATCATTACAGTCAACCTTATTACCTTCAATGAATATAAGGATTTTCCAACCTTTTTAATAGGATGAAATAAGATAATAAGGTCGGCTTTATTTTAGATAAGTTTTTCTACGAAGGTTAAAAGCAATAATCCGGGTAGATTTTTAAATGCGGCAAAACATTGAATTATTTAGCCTGGAAAAACTCACCAATTTAACCCTTTCAGACTATAAAAAAAAGGATGTATCTTTTAAAATACATCCTTTTTTTTTTAAATTCCGGGTTACATTTTCTTTTGAATAGCTTGTATAGCATCCAAATGTTTCTGTAGAGTAGGAAGTGCGTTTACCGCGAAATTTTTAAGGTCGCTGTCAACGAGATTTTTACTTGCTTTTTTAAAATCGTCAATATCTTTTTTGTGATCGTCAACCATCATTTTTACATAAGATTTATCGAAATCATTACCTGTTTTTTTGGTTAGCTTATCCATTTCTTTTTGCTGATCGGAAGTTACTCCTGTGGGAACCTGCACATTTTTTTTGCCTGCTATCTCTTTTAATTCGTCGTTTAATTTACTATGATCGTCCACCATCATTTTTCCAAAGTCTTTTATTTGCTGGTTATCGCTTTTCATTGCGGCATTGCCAAGATCAACTTCCATTAATCCTCCATGAGCTGCATCTTCAATAAACTTTCTTCCACCGTCATCCAGTGTTGACGTGGTCATTTTAGAAGTATCGGAAGATGAAGACATATTCATTTTATTCGTGTCGTTCGCCATATTGGTTGTCGTGGTTGTGGTGGTCGAATCGGATTTATACTTATCTGACGAATTATTTCCGTTACATGCACCAAAAAAAATGCCCCCTGTAAATAAGACTGCTGTAGCAATACTGATCTTTTTCATAATTAATGTTTTTTTAAGATTTAAGATTAATGAACTGATTGATTGTCAAAAAATGTTCCACGTCCTTTAGTATAGTTTTTTTTATTTGATACTGATAATTTTCTTCATTTCTGTTGATTAATTTTCCCAATAGGCAAAAATCGACTATTGAAAAATCGTTAGGATTTGTATTAAAAAGTGAAGTTTTACCTAAAAACGCAGTTGATTAACAAATCTAATTATAGTATAGTTGAACTTATATATCAACTGTTCCTGGTTGATTCGAATTTTATGATTCTATCAACTGCTTCTTTTAAAGTTGATTCTTTTTTGGCGAAACAAAAGCGTAAAACCTGGTTTTCAACTGGGGTTTTGTAAAAAACAGAAACAGGAATTGTTGCTACACCGGCTTCCCTGGTTAATTTTTTTGCAAAATCAAGCTCTTTGTCGTCACTTAGATGTTCGTAACTATATAATTGAAAATAACTTCCATGAGAAGGAAGAGGTGTAAAGCTGGTTTGCTTCATCAGAATTGTAAAGTAGTCTCTCCTGCTTTGGAGAAATTTACCTAATAATAAATATTCATTTTTATTCTGTAGAAATTGTGCAAAGGCATACTGCATAGGAGAATTGCAACAAAAACAATTATACTGGTGTACTTTTAGAAATTCATTCATCAACGGTTTAGGGGCTATACAATATCCCATTTTCCACCCGGTACAGTGGTACACTTTGCCGAAAGAAAAGGTAACAAAACTCCGCTCAAAAAGCTCAGGATATTTTAAGATGCTTTCGTGCTCAATTCCATCAAAAGTGATGTGTTCATAAACTTCATCGCACAAAATAAATATACCCGTTCCGGCTACAATATTTCCTAATTCCTTCATGTCAGCCTTATCTAATACGCTTCCTGTGGGATTATGAGGAGAATTCAGCAAAATCATTTTTGTTGCGGGAGTAATTTTTTGCCTTACCACATTCCAATCTATTTTATAGTGAGGATGTGACAGCGGGATCAAAACCGGAAAAGCACCATTGATTTCAATAGCAGGAACATAACTATCGTAAGCCGGTTCAAAAACAATTACTTCATCGCCGGATTTCAATACAGTGGTAAGTGCGGTATAAATAGCGTAGGTAGCTCCGGGTGTAATACATATTTCGGTAGCTGGATCAATTTTATTTTTGTATAAAAAGGAAACTTTTTCAGATAAAACATCTCTTAATGATAATAGACCGTTTTTGGGCGCATATTGATTGTGACCATCTTTCATAGCCTTAGTTACCAGGTCAATCAATTCTTCATTCATTTCAAAATCCGG
Source organism: Ginsengibacter sp. (assembly GCA_039922575.1). GTDB lineage: Bacteria > Bacteroidota > Bacteroidia > Chitinophagales > Chitinophagaceae > Ginsengibacter. The sequence goes on along the minus strand of JBDTEK010000356.1, from coordinate 7,180 downwards.
AAAGCCCTGGCCAAGGTTAATAGCTTTTTCCTTGTTAGCCAAAGCGCTCATTACTGTGAAGATGGTTTCACCAATTTCAGGCAGTTTACTTTGAACTAACGGAATCCTCTTATTCACAAATATTTGTCTCCTTTATTTCTTCTTATTTCTTTTAAATATTCTTTGATGTGCTGTTCTTTATCTTTTTTACAGATAAGCAAAGCGTCTTTAGTATCTACTACTATGAAATCATCAAGGCCCTGTAATAATATTAGTTTTTCACCATCAGAATGAACTACGTTTTTTGTAGAATCAAATAGAATTACATTATCTGCGGCCACAGCGTTTTCCATATAATCTTTTTCAAGATTTTCGTATGCACTTCCCCATGTACCCAGGTCGCTCCAGCCAAATGTAGAAGGAATCACATAAACATTATCTGCCTTTTCAAGAATGCCATAATCAATGGATATACTTACGCACAGCGGATAGATCAGCTCAATAGCTTCGGCTTCTTTAGAAGTGTTCATGGCCCCTTTACCACCATAAAAAAGCTCGTGTATTTCGGGAAGGTATTTTTCAAATGACTTAATGATACTTTTTGTTTTCCATACAAAGATGCCCGCATTCCATAAAAAGTCGCCACTGGCTAAAAATGTTTTGGCCAGTTCCAAATCTGGTTTTTCAGTAAAAGTTTTTACTTTATATACGTTATCATTTACAGCGTGTTCTTCATATTGAATATAACCGTAACCTGTATTTGGCTGGAAAGGTTTGATGCCTAAAGTAACGAGTGCGTTATTTTTTTCAGTAAACTCGAGCGCCTCCAGGCTTACTTTTATAAATGAGGTATCATCTAAAATGAGGTGATCCGCGGGAGCACAAATCAGGTTGCTATCCGGATTCAGTTTCTGAAGCTTGTAAGAAATATAAGCGACGCAAGGTGCGGTATTTTTGCGCGAAGGTTCACAAACAATATTTTCAGGGTTTAGTTGTGGTAACTGTTTTGCAACAATATCCCTGTATTGTAAAGCAGTAACAACATAAATGTTTTCGAGAGGAATAAACTGGGCAAAACGATCGCAAGTTGCCTGTATCAAAGTTTTTCCAACATTTAGAATATCCAGGAACTGCTTGGGAAAATCGTGGCGGCTCACCGGCCAGAATCTGCTTCCAATGCCTCCGGCCATTATAGCCACATAATTATTTTTATTCATTATTTTTAATTAAATAATTCCTTCACGCACAAGATCGTGCAAATGTATAATACCCACATAATTACCGTTTTCTATTACTACTAATTGGGTGATGTTGTTTTTTCTCATAAGATCCAATGCAGTTACTGCCAGTTCATGGCTTTCAATTGTTTTGGGATTTATAGTCATAATTTCTTTTGCTTTCACATCTGCCCGGTAAAGATCTTTTTCCAACATTCTTCTGAGGTCGCCATCCGTAATAATGCCCAGTAATTTTTGATTATCATCTAACACAACGGTTACCCCTAATCGTTTTTTCGTGATTTCTATAATTACATCCTTCAGCGCACTTTTCGCATTTACAACTGGCTTTTCATTATTAATAAAAAGATCAGCTACATGCAGGTATAATTTTTTACCTAAAGTTCCTCCGGGGTGGAATTTTGCAAAGTCTTCAGAGCCAAATCCTCTTAATTCCATAAGGCAAACCACAAGCGCATCGCCCATTACTATCTGAGCTGTGGTACTGCTTGTAGGTGCAAGATTATTTGGGCAGGCCTCTTCCGAAACGGTCGTATTTAAAACAATATCAGCACACCTTACGAGATAACTTTGCATGTTTCCGCACATAGCAATAAGCGTATTTCCAAAATTTTTCACTATAGGAACCAATACTTTTATTTCAGGACTTTCTCCACTTTTGCTTATTATCATCACTACATCATTTTGCTGTACCATACCTATGTCGCCATGAATGGCATCTGCGGCATGCATAAACAGGGAAGGTGTGCCTGTACTGTTCAGGGAAGCCACAATTTTTTGGGCCACAATAGCGCTTTTTCCTATACCGCTTATTACAAACCTGCCTTTACATTTATAAATATTTTGAACCGCTTTTTCAAAATCATTATTTATAGAAGAAATCAGTTCATTGATAGAAACTACTTCATTTGCAATGGTCCGTTTAGCAGTTTCAATTATTTTGTTTTTCATTGAAAAAAATACAGTTACTCGAAAAAAGAATTAAATGTGTTTTACATTTTTAAAAGGAAATACAAACCTACTTTAAATGAACGGATGAACAAAGCAAATGAAGTGGTGCATATAATTTTTATTTTGTATCTTAACAGTCGTTTTGTAAAAATGCAGTATGTTAAAAAGATATTTTAACGACCATTTATAAAATTCAATTCGATTAACTTTGAAAGCCTTTAAACAAAGCATAGTAGAAAAATAATCATGCCCACAACAATCAAAAAATCCAAATCAAAACCAAAAATATCGTCAACTTCTAAGATTGAAAAGAAACCCGAATCTGCATTACTTTTATCTCAACTTAAAAAACATTTCGGCTTTAAAGCTTTTAAAGAACCCCAGGAAGAAATTATTAATAATCTCTTAGCTGGTAAAGACACTTTTGTTATTATGCCAACAGGCGGTGGCAAAAGCCTCTGTTATCAGCTTCCTGCGATCATTAGTGAAGGCTGCGCCATTATTGTTTCTCCTCTTATTGCCTTAATGAAAAACCAGGTAGATCTTGTAAGAGGATATAGCAGCACAGATAATATAGCTCATTTTTTAAATAGTACGCTCAATAAGGGGCAGCAAAAGATAGTAAAAGACGACCTGCTTTCAGGAGTAACCAAACTATTGTATGTAGCACCCGAAACGCTGACAAAAGAAGAAAATGTGGATTTTTTTAAAGAACTTAAAATTTCGTTTTTTGCTGTAGATGAAGCTCATTGTATCAGCGAATGGGGACACGATTTCAGGCCTGAATACCGCAGATTGCGCGAAATAATGGATCAGATTGATGAAAAAATTCCTGTGATAGCATTAACGGCAACTGCAACTCCAAAGGTGCAAAGCGATATTGTGAAAAATCTTGGTCTTCGCGATCCAAAAATCTTTATTTCTTCATTTAACCGGGCTAATTTATATTATGAAGTGGTTCCCAAAGTAAAGAAAGAGCAAGCTGTAAAAAGCATTGTAAAGTTTATCTCTCAAAATAAGGGGAAAAGCGGCATTATTTATACGCTCAATAGAAAAACGACAGAAGAACTTGCACAAATGCTGATGGCTAATGGCATCAAAGCAGTAGCTTATCATGCAGGCCTGGATTCTAAGTTGCGATCCAGAAGACAAGATCAGTTTTTGGGTGAAGAAATTCAGGTTATTGTGGCTACTATAGCTTTTGGAATGGGGATTGATAAACCTGATATTCGTTTTGTAATTCATTATAATATTCCTAAATCGATAGAAAATTATTACCAGGAAACCGGAAGAGCAGGACGCGATGGATTAGAAGGGAAATGCCTCCTTTATTATTCTCATAAAGATGTAGCAAAGCTCGAACACTTAATGCGGGATAAGTCTTTAACCGAAAGGGAAATAGGTGCACAGTTGATCAACGAAACGGTAGCTTACTCTGAGAGTGGCGTATGCCGCAGAAAAATTTTGCTGAATTATTTTGGAGAAAATTATACCGTAGATAATTGCGGTGGAAAATGCGACAACTGTAAAAATCCGAAAGAGTTGATAGAAGCGAAGGCTGAGGCGCAAATTGCTTTAAAGGCTATAAAGGCTTTGGATGAGCGTTTTCCGATCACCTATATGATACCTGTTATTTTGGGTAAGCTGAATCCTCAAATAAAGATGTACCGGCACGAAGAAAAGCCGGTTTTTGGAACAGGTAAAGGCAAAGATGAACATTTTTGGAATTCACTTTTAAGACAAATGATTCTTGAAAGCCTTATTCAGAAAGACATAGAAGATTATGGCGTTTTAAAGCTCACCAAAAAAGGGGAATCCTTTTTGAAAAAACCGGCTTCTTTTAAAATCGCTTTGAATCATATTTATGAAACTGATGGTGAAGAGGACGAAGATACAGTTGATGTTAGCGAAGCAGTTTCCCTGGATGAAAAGTTGTTTGAATTATTGAAAGGGCTGCGTCAACAGGAAGCAAAAAAGAGAAACCTGCCGCCTTTTGTTTTGTTCCTTGAAAATAGCCTGACAGATATGGCAACGCTTTATCCTACTACGCTAAAAGAATTGGAAAAATGCCAGGGAGTAAGTGTGGGAAAAGCGCTAAAATTTGGCCGTCCTTTTGTAAACCTGATAGAAAAGTATGTGGATGAAAACGAAATTGTGAAACCCGATGAATTTGTGATGAAAAGTGTGGTGAATAAGAACAGCAATAAAGTGTTTATAATTCAGAACATTGATAAAAAAATGCCGTTAGAAACAATAGCAAAGAATAAAACTTTAAAACTGGAGGAGCTTCTTGAAGAAATGGAAACTATAGTGGCGAGCGGAACCAAATTAAATCTTGATTATGCAATAGAAGGTTTGGTAGAAGAATATGAAAGAGATGAGATTATAGATTATTTCAAAGGATGTCAGACATCGAGTCTGGAGACGGCGCGTGAAGAGTTGGCCGATGGAAATTATACCATGGAGCAATTAAAAATAATGAGGATAAAATTCCTTTGTGAATATGGAAATTAAAAAAAACCAAAAAGATATTGTTATTTTAGTTGAATAACTCTATTTTTGCCGCCCATTTGGTGCGGTAGCTCAGTTGGTAGAGCAAAGGACTGAAAATCCTTGTGTCGGCGGTTCAATCCCGCCCCACACCACAAAAAAAGATACTGATCCCCTTTAATTGGGGATTTTTTAGTTTTGCGCGTTTTGGTTTGGTGCTGTATGTAGATAATAGGAAACGTAAGCAAATTGCTACGAGGCTTTTAACGAACCATTTTTAATTTTTCTTTCCAGGCCTTTTCCGTATTTCTTTAATTTCACAATTTGTGATGTTAAATGAACTCATGAGCTTAATCTAATTACATTTCCTGGTAAGTTACAAAAATATGTTTAAACGAAGTATCCAAAACAGGATTTACGAATTGAGAGGCTAAAGGGTAATGCTGGACAGGGATTTGGCGACTCTTTACGAAACGGAAACCAAATTTTTAAATCTTCTGTTAAGTGGAACCTAAAAGATTTCCCAAAGATTTTATGTTTCAACTTACAAAAGAAGATTTTGAGGGTTTAAGGTTTCAGATTGAAACCCTAGAAAAGCGCGATAATCCTTTAAGGTTGCAAAATGAAACCTTAAGGACAGGGAGAGGGCAACATAGTAAATACCTGCCGTATGCATTTTACCTACTTCATGACTGCCATGAAAAGGGCAAATGATTTGCCCCGATTTAACAAGGTGTTCCAAATTCATGTGGCTGCCCGTTTGCCTTACATCAAACCAACCGCCCTTTTTTAAGCAGCCTTAACAATTCGCTGGACTTCATTTATCGAAAGTAATAAATTTATTGCTTTATACAATCCACTTTAAAAACCTGATAAATTTAATATTTATGAAAATGGAAAAGAACATTGACAGATTTATTGAATTACGGACAGCCAAAAATTCGTTTGATGAAAAATTCTCACCTCCCAAAATCATCCTGCACCCTCACTATATCTTCTTCATTGCTCGGATAGTCAATATCTGTATGCTGCCATATTTCAGCAATAATTCCCCATTGATTTGTCCCAATTAACCTATGCCTTTCCCCTTGTTTCAAGATGATAACGTCGCCCTTAATTTTGGTTTGTAAAGGAGTTGGCTCATCCGTATCACTAATTACTACTGCCGCTTCTCCGGCTATCACTTTCCATACTTCTGACCTTCTATGGTGGTATTGCCAACTTAATCTTTTCCCGCTCTCAACTATCAATATTTTTGGGCTTATTTTTCCTATGGAAGATTGGTTGGCTTCAGAAACGTCGGAGAAAAAGAGATTAATAAATTTCTTTGACTGGTGTTCATCAATTACATAGAACCCGCCCCAGGGGCGACTTTCATCACAATCAATAATTTTAAAATCATTTTTTTCAAGGAAGAGTTTCACTTCATTAAAAACCTTTTGCTTCCCGGCATCCGGCGTTAATTTAAGTTCCATATTTATTATATAACGGTTATGCACACACGAAAATCATCTTCCCATATAAACCATCAAAATCTGCACATCGCTGGGATTTACACCACTTATGCGGCTCGCCTGGCCCAGGGTTAGCGGCCTGATTTTTTTAAATTTTTGTCGTGCCTCATTAGATAAAGAAGAAATATTTTCGTATTTAAAACTATCGGGAATCACCTGGTTTTCGAGCGCACTCATTTTAGTTACCATTTCTTCTTCTTTCTGAAGGTAAACCTGGTATTTTATTTGGATCTCCGCCTGCTCCAATGCCTCCTTAGAAAACGATTCTAATTTTGATTTTAATGAAGGAAGGGATTCCATCATGTTGCTTAACTCAATTCCTGGCCTTAATAAAATCTGGGAGGCTTTTATTTTCTGAGTTATTGGTGATGATTTAAATTTTGAAAGAAAATCATTGACATCTTCCTCAGCAAATTTTAATCCATGAATTATGGTAATGATGTCCTCTATTTCAATTTTTTTGGCTATCACTTTTTCCATTCTTTCCTGAGAGGCAAGCCCAAGACGATAACTTTTTTCTGTTAATCTCAAATCTGCGTTATCCTGGCGGAGCAAAGTCCTGTACTCTGCACGGCTTGTGAACATTCTATATGGTTCATCAGTTCCTTTGTTAATCAGGTCATCAATCAGGACTCCTATATAAGCATCATTTCTCTTCAGAACAAATGGTTCTTTTTTGTTTATCGCCTGATGCGCGTTGATACCAGCTATAATTCCCTGACATGCTGCTTCTTCATAACCTGTGGTTCCATTTATTTGACCGGCAAAGAAGAGGTTTTTAATTAATTTGGTTTCGAGACTGAATTTCAATTGTGTTGGTGGAAAATAGTCGTATTCGATAGCATATCCCGGGCGGAACATTTTGCATTTTTCAAATCCAGGCACCTTTTTAAGTGCAGATAATTGAGTTTCTTCTGAAAGGGAAGATGAAAAGCCATTGATATATACCTCTATAGTATCCCATCCCTCAGGTTCTACGAAAAGTTGATGCCGTTCCCGATCTGCAAA
>JBDTEK010000355.1:0-12955 GCA_039922575.1 Ginsengibacter sp. | reverse complement strand
GAAGTACCAAGAAGTATCCCCGGATGGATTTGGATCGTTCATATTTTATTTGGCGGGTGGGCTATTTATTATTTAGTAACACAATTATTTAATCATTGACACAAGAAAATCACGATATTTTAAGCCTGGATGACGTAAAGAACCTGGTAGATACCTTCTACGGCAAAGTAAGGCAGGATCAACTGATAGGCCCTATATTCGAGGAACGAATACAAGACAGGTGGCCACAACACTTAGCCAAAATGTACACCTTCTGGCAAACTGTTTTATTAGGCGAACATACTTATTACGGAAGCCCGTTTCCACCGCATGCCCAGCTTCCGGTAGACCATACTCATTTTGAAAGATGGCTTCTTCTGTTTAAAGAAACAATTGATAATTTGTTCTCAGGAAAAATTGCTGATCAAGCCAGGTGGAGGGCAGATAGAATGGCAGAAATGTTTCAATTTAAAATACAGCATTACAAAAAGGATCCGATGAAAAGCTTGATATAACAACAATGGAATTGAGTTTTGAATTGCCACACCTTTTAAAGCATGGACAAAATAATAATCCCGGCCGCCTTTAGGTAAAATCCTTTTTTTCAGAAACAATTAATTCTTAATCAAGAACAAAAAATTACAATCAATAATTTTTTTTCAGAAAATTGTGCAATACGGAAAAATTATGGCCATCATTCAATAAATAAAAGTTTGGTCTGTATTATCGCTTCTAACATCTGAATAAATCGATTCGATTACTATTATTGAGTTTAAAAATTTCTGTTTTCAAGTACCCATTTTTTAATATAATCGGCAATGGTAATAGTGGAGGTGCCGGGTGGAAATAATTCTCCAACACCCAGTTCTTTCAATTTTTTCATGTCATCCGCAGGAATAATTCCACCGCCGGTTACTAATACATCATTCATACCCTTTTCTTTCATCAGCGAAAGTATTTTTGGAAAAATGGTATTATGAGCGCCGGTTAAAACACTTACTCCAATAGCATCCACATCTTCCTGCAACGCAGCATTCACCACCATTTCAGGCGTTTGCCGTATGCCGGTATAAATCACTTCCATACCTGCATCACGCAATGATGTAGCAATCACTTTAGCGCCGCGATCGTGCCCGTCGAGGCCAACTTTGGCTACCAAAACTCTTATTGGACGGTTTAATTCTTTACTCATTCAGATATTATATTCATTCAAAAATACGTCTTTTTAAATCCTTCATTCAGTTGGCTTAAACAGCCCATATTTAGTGTCAATCTTTTTGCGAAATTCATTCTTAAATTGCTCACTTGGCCCTTTTAAAATAATAATCAAAGAACCATATTCTCTTGCATATATATTAGTTACACTGTCAAAAGCGACTGCGGACGCAAACTGTTTAATAAACAAATGTTGCATTTCTTGCTTATCATCTGTAATTAAAATTATATTCTCTACGTTTTTATTTTTAGGAATCCAAAATAGAAAACTACCGTTATCGCTGTATGCTTCAGGAAGATTATATTTGTTGCCATAAAAATTTACTGCTCCTGCTTCTCCATAATTATCACAAAATAAAATAGAATTCTTTTTCTCATTACTATCTAATTTCGCATAGGCTTGAGCCATTTTTTGGGTCATTTCTTCCCAGCCAAGCATATCGGCAAAATCCTGTGGCAGCGGATGATTTTTCTGATCTTCCCATTTTAATACTCCTGCCTTTTCCGTTTTCATCACCCGGTAATAATTTGACAATGGTTCCGGTTTTGCAACGGGCAATAAAATGGGTATCACTAAAATACCTAATAAAACAGGAATGATTACAAATACATGTTTCCAAACCCTTGAATGAAGCTGAGCAAACGTTTCTAAATGATAAGCGCCAAATGCAAAAAGTACCGGATAAATTCCCAGTGCATAATAATCTTTCCCCTGAAAATACAATAACAAGCTAATTACAAAAACATAAGCCCATGCAAATGCGCGAAATCTTTTCCCTTCAGATGAAAATGCGACGAAATATAAACCCGCAATCCATATAAAAAATGTGGGAAGATTCATTATTATCTGACCCAATAAAAACCCACTTGGATTTATATATTGTAGTTGCTGTTTTTGCAATTCCTTCATGTGTACTATCACGGGGAAATGATGATTGTATTCCCATGCAAGTGTTGGCAGAAAAATAAGTAAAGCAATAAAACCGGCAAAATATAAATGCTTATTCAAAAATATTTTCCTTTGTTTTGAAACCAGCAGTCCCAATAAAATACTTATCACAAAAAATACCACAGAATATTTACTCAACATTCCCAATCCAGTACCAACACTAAAAATATACAACCATTTATTTTTTGCAGTTTGTATATAACGGATAGTACTATACGCAATCAATGTCCAGAAAAATATTTCAGGAGCATTAGGTTGAAATAAAAAAAATACACGCAGATAAGCTCCGAACACAAACGGCAAAAAAACAAGAAATACCGCAAATGCCTTACCACCCAGCGATTGAACAATTTTTGCGCTTAAAATAAAAGTGAAAACACCGAATAGATCTGGCCAGAACTTTATCCAAAAAATAGAATTTCCAAAAGCGTGAGTGAGCCATGCGAATATAGAAAGCAAAGGCGGTATTTCTAAATAACCCCAGGCTAAATGCTGCCCTTCAGCAAGATATAAAAACTCATCACGATGCGGCTCGTAATAAGAATTTTGCAAGAGGTATGGAAGAATTAATTTTACTATTGCAAGCAGAAGAATAAGCCTGTTTATTTTCCGCATAGAAATCTTTTCAACGTTCTATTCAAAATTTATTTCAGCAACTGCAGGATATTGGTAATCCTATTTATGGTTTCTTTCTTCCCAATGATGGATGCAATGTCGAAAACACCAGGTCCAAACTTACCTCCCACAAGCATGATGCGAAACGGAAACAATAATTCGCCGGCCTTTATCCTGGACGCAGCGGCAAGTTCTTTAAATTCTCTTTCTAAATCATCATGCTGCCATAAAATAGAAAGCTGATAAGCCCGGATCAGCTCCACAAAAAATTGATTTTTTTCGGCAGTCCATTTTGCCTGTACCGGGGCAACATCAATATTTTCAGGAGTGATAAAAAAGAAAGAAGATTGCAGAATAAAATCAGTCAATAAAGTACAACGGTCTTTTACCAACCCGACCACTTTTTCCATTTTTACTTTATCTGAAATATTGATCCCATGTTTAATATAAAATGGTTCAAGTCTTCTACTTAAATCATCAGCAGGCATTTTCTTAATCCATTCATGATTAAACCATTTCGCTTTTTCAAAATCAAATTTTGCTCCGTGCGCCTGCACTCTTTCTATAGAAAATTTGTCAACCATTTCCTCCAGAGAAAAGATTTCCTGTTCCGAACCATCATTCCATCCTAACAGTGCCAGCATATTTATAAATGCTTCCGGCAAAAAACCAAGCTCTTTAAACCCTTTGATAATCCCTTTGTTGGGGTCATTCCATTCCATTGCAAACACCGGAAATCCTAATCGCTCACCATCTCTTTTACTTAGTTTCCCGTTACCATCAGGCTTCAGAATTAATGGAAGATGAGCCCATTTCGGCATGTGATTTTCCCATCCTAAATATTTATAAAGCAATACATGAACCGGTGCGCTTGGCAGCCATTCTTCACCGCGAAAAGCATGAGTTATTTTCATTAAATAATCATCCACCACCACCGCGAGATGATAGGTAGGCATTCCATCTGCCTTCATCAAAATTTTGTCATCTACATTATTAGTGCTCATTTCTATGTCGCCACGGATCAAATCATTAAAGCGTACAAATTCATCACGTTCAATTTTCAAACGAATTACATGTGGAAAATTAATTTTCAATAAGGCTTCGGTTTCTTCCTGAGGCAGCACAAGTGAATTACGCATATTCAAACGGTTTTGAAAATCATATTGAAGATTATGTTTTCCTTCCGCTTTCAGTTTTTCACGCAGGTTTTCTATTTCTTCGGGTGTATCAAAAGCATAATATGCATGGCCTGATTTCACTAATTGTTCCGCATATTGACGGTACAATTCTTTTCTTTCACTCTGGCGGTAAGGCCCATATTCACCGGGATTATGTGTGCCTTCATCCGGCAGGATATGGCACCATTCAAGACAATCATAAATATATTGCTCCGCGCCTTCCACATAGCGTGTTTGATCTGTATCTTCCACTCTAAGCACAAATGCGCCATCATGTTGTTTTGCAAATAAATAATTGTACAAAGCAGTGCGTACACCGCCAAGATGCAGGCCGCCGGTAGGGCTGGGTGCAAATCTTACTCTTACGTTACTCATCTTACAAAGATAAGTTTGAAAAAGGTTCAGATAGTTTAGTTTGTTTAGATTGTTGCAGGAAGTATTAATTTTAATCCATGTTTTATCTCACAAAATCACCCTGGATATTAAAAAAATTGTATCCGGAATGCATCTGGAATATTAAAACTGATGAGAAAATCATTTATCTCACTTTTGATGACGGGCCACATCCGCAGGCATCCACATTTGTGTTGGAAGAATTAAAAAAGTATAATGCAAGGGCAACTTTTTTTTGTATCGGGAAAAACGTAAAAGAGAATTTTGAAATCTACAAGCAAATTTTACTTGCCGGACATAGAGTAGGTAATCATACTTATGATCACTTAAACGGCTGGAAGACTGCTGATAAAAAATACCTGGAAAATATAGAGCTGGCGGCTAAAATAATTGATTCTGATTTATTCCGTCCTCCTTATGGCAAAATCACCCATTTTCAATTAAAAGCAATAAAGGGCGAAAGATTGAAATTAAAACCAATTATGTGGGATGTTTTAAGTGGCGATTTCGATCCATCCATAAAACCTGAAAATTGTTTTTTAAATGTGGCTAAGAATGCGATGCCCGGCTCTATTATAGTATTTCACGACAGTGCGAAAGCCCTACCAGTACTGCAATACACGCTGCCGAAAGTTTTAAAATATTTTGATGAAAAAGGCTTTAAGTTCAAATCAATTCATTTGGATTGATAAAAAAAATTGGGCCTGGATAGATATCCAAGCCCGTTTTTAATCCGTACCCTATGAAAACTGGTGTGAAGTTAATAAATACTTTTTAACAAATCAACAACAATTTTTAATGATGGGTAATAAGGTGAGTAACGCTATTAATAGTAGTCACAAAACTGACTGCTTTAATAAGCTCATTCCAACGTTTAGAAATAATTTTCCAATTTGGCAAACCATGATGTGAGCGGACTATGAATTGCCCACTTTTCTTAATGAAGGGTAATAATATGAGTAACGCCATTAATAGTAACAGTTGCCTTATCATCACAGGAGCCGTCACCATAATCGAGAACCGCTGACTTAGAATTCCTCGTAATGGTTACCTGACCTTTCACTATCCATCCGCAGGTAAATTTTCTTATTAGAGGAGTTGTAATTGCTGAAGTCCAGGAATTCCCGTTCGAATTGGAACCGGTAGCATTTCCTGTTATTTCATAAACATCGTCCAATAAATAAAGTGGCGTGCCATTACCTTGTGTTTGTTTGTGTTCCCTTACGCCTTCCCATTTTCTCCAAAAACCGCTTTCAGTATTAGTAATTTTCCCGTTTATCACCTGAACATCCCATGCTTGCTTATTGGAGGTACTTGTATTTTCAACGGTATGTGTTCCTTCTATTTTGAAACTATCTACACTATAATTGATAAAGGTTGTGGAGGTTTTGCTTCCCGGAACAAACATTGGCCCGGTAAAAATAGAAATAATTTTCCCTTTACGCAGTTTACCATCTTTGCCAAGGCATCCACTTCCAAAATCTATAGTGATCGTTTTAGGAAACTGGCGAACAATTTTAGGAACCACGGTTACCGTATAACAACGGGCGCTGTCGGGCGATAAAGTGCCATCTGTACCAGCCGGTTTGTATAAAATACCGCCTCCGGTTCCCAAACCGATATCTTCTCCCGCTTCGGAAGCCTGTACGCCCATAGTGATATTAAATACATCGTCAAACTGGTTAGATGCACTGGCATCAGTCTGTGCTGCCTCGATAATAGCCGCATCCGGAAGATTGTTAGGATTGTTCGCATTATTGTCTTTCTTACAGGAAGTAAAAAACATTAAACCGGCCAGAAAAAAAGCCGGTTGCCATTTTAAAAATAAAAGATGCTGCTTCATAGTGTTCGTTTTTATTTAAATAAATTTTTTGAGAATGTATCTATTGACTTCGGTTGCATCGTGAAGTTTAATAAAGAGTTAAAAAAAATATTTTCCTTTGCAGGATGAAGCTAATAGATACCCACACACATTTATATACCGAGGAATTTAAAGAAGACATTTTAGAAGTCGTTGGAAGAGCAGAGGCTGAAGGAGTACAAAAATTTTTTCTTCCGGCAATTGATCAGTCAGAAAATAAAGCATTACTGGAACTGGAAAAACAATTTCCGGAAAAAATGTTTGCAATGGCAGGGCTGCATCCATGTTCTGTAAAAGAGGATTACGAAGATGAACTTGAAAAAATAAATCAACAATTATCAGAAAGGGAATTTGCAGGTATTGGAGAAACAGGACTGGATTTTTATTGGGATACTTCTTTTAAAAAACAACAATTTGAAAGTTTGCACCGTCATGCAGGTTGGGCTATAAAATATAATTTACCACTGGTACTTCATACGCGCAATGCCATGCAGGAAGCAATTGATGTGGTTAAAGAATATAAAGACAAAAACCTGTATGGAATTTTCCATTGTTTTAGTGGTACGGTGCAAAATGCCAAAGACATTATTGAACTTGGATTTTTGATGGGCATTGGCGGAGTACTTACTTACAAAAATTCAGGATTGGCAGAGGTAATAAAAGACGTTGATTTAAAATATATCGTTTTAGAAACGGATTCGCCTTATCTGCCGCCTGTTCCTTTTCGTGGCAAAAGAAATGAAAGCGGCTATTTAAAATACATAGTGGAAAAACTGGCAGATATAAAAAATTTACCGGTCGAAGAGGTGGCAATGCAAACGACAGAAAATGCGGAAAGAGTTTTTTCAAAAAAATGATAGGTCGTGTTCAGCCATCATTTTAAAAATAAAAACACTCTTTAATTTTTATTTAAAAGTAAGAAAGAGCTAAAAATTGATAAGCTCTACTGTCACAGGTAACGCTCAATGTCAATAAGTTAAACATTCCACACCATCATATCACCCTTTCAGGGTTCACAAGCACTTTCATATTCATACTAAAATCCTATCATCCTTTCAGGATTAAGGCAGGAACGGCCACAAGATTATAGAAAGGCAAATACCCAAAAATATTAAAACCCGAAACGGGTGAAATCCTTCTCTTAACTAAATGATATTAATCGTCCGCTTGTACTTTTATAATTACGAGCCAAGGATCAATTCAATTAATCTTCTAATCCACAAAAATCTTTTGCGGTATTTGCTACCTGACACGTTTTACGTTACATTTGTAAATGATTGTGAGCTTCAGACACAAAGGCCTTAAACTCTTTTACGAAAAAGGAGATGCTTCAAAGCTTCAACCGCAGCATACAAGCAAGATCAGGCTGATTTTAACGCGCCTGGATGTGGCTAAGACAGCGGAAGATATGAATGTTCCCGGTTATGGACTTCACCAACTAAAAGGTAATTTAAAAAGCTTTTGGTCGGTAAAGGTTGACAAGAATTACAGGATCATCTTCAAAGTTGAAAATGAGAATGCTCAGGATTTAGATTATATTGATTATCACTAATGAAGAAATTATGGCAATGTTCAACCCGGCTCATCCCGGAGAATTAATCAGGGAAACTATTGATGGTATCAGTGAGGAAACCGGCAAAAAACTAAGTGTGGAAGAGGTAGCGATGGGTTTGGGAACCACCCGGAAAACATTATCCGCTATCATCAACGGTAAGCAGTCCGTTACGCCGGAGATGGCCATCAAACTTTCAGCAGGTTTCAATAATACTACACCCGAATTCTGGTTGCAGGTACAAGCAAATTATAACTTGTTTCTGGCAAGGCAAAAAGTAAACACCAAAACGATTCGGGTTTTCTGGAAGACTGCCGTAATATAAGCCTCCGCATTCAGTTTTTAAGGATGCCAAGTTCAATCGGATTTATCCCGTTAACGGATGATTATTGATGTGTGCAGTTTTTCAACGTGTGACTGCAAGCCAGGCAGCCATAGCAGCTTTAGTGGTTATACCCGATTAAAAAACAGCGATTACAGCATAGGCAGAAAAAAAAATTAACCAGTTGGTTTTCTTCATTTCCTTAGGGGGTCTAATTTTTAAATTAGGGTTATATTTGAATAATCATGACCGATTTCCATTATATTCAGACAAAACTTTTCAAAGATTTGCAACACAAGTTGGGAAAGGATAGTTTGCCTGCAGGTGAAATTTCCAGCTTGATGCGCATCAGCCAAAGCGAAGCATATAACAAAATAAACGGTAAAAGCCAACTAACCCTTAGCCAGCTTTACCAGATTTGCAAGAAGTTTAATCTCCATTTTGAGATAGCACAAAAGAAAGAAATCAATTCCTGTAGAGTGGGCTATACTCCTTTTCATTCAGGTAATATTTCGGTAAGTGATTATATTATTTTGCTCAATCAATTTCTGGAAAATTTGTCAACACAACAGGTAACCAAACTTTCATGCGCTACAGATGACATTCCCTTTTTTCACCTGTTTAAATATCCTGAACTTGCCGCGTTCAAACTGCATTTTTGGGACAGCCGCATTTCAAAAGCCGGTGTAAATAAACCTGAAAAAGTCTTCGATTTTAAGAAGGTAGATAAAAAAGAAATCAGAGATGCGTTCAAAATCCATAAAACATACTTAACTATTCCAAGCCTTGAAATATGGACAAAAAGCTATTTGCTGATAACTCCCGATCAGATAAAATATGCCTTTGAATCCAAATTGATAAAAGATGCAAAACTGGGTAAAATAATATGTGATCAATTACTAGCAACGCTTGCCGATATTGAAACTTACGCAATTGACAGAAGCAAAAATAAAAAGACCGATGTTTCTTTTGAATGGTATCAATGCGATGTGGTGGGCAGTGTTACCTTTCTTGCCGATACGCCGGAAAAACAGTACAGTTTCCTGCGCTTCAATACTTTTAATAATTTCCAAACTGAAGATGCTCAATTATGCAAGGAAGTAGAAATGTGGTTGCTTTCTTTACTCAACAATTCTACCGGCTTTAGCGGCCAGGGCAGCAGACAAAGAAACTTATATCTGCATCATGCCAGAAAAACTATTGAAGAGTTGAGAGAGAATTTTTAAATTTCTTATATCCAGCTTTTCTTCGCAAAAGAAAAAGCCCCTTTCAATTTTTATTTTGAAAGGTACTTTATTTTACAGATTTTTTAAACAAGAATAAAGTGTTTATCTCATTATCAGTGATTTACAATCAATAATTTAGCGCTCAGCCATTTAGTACCTGTGAATGCCTGAATTACATAAGTATCCAGGGACAGGCCGGAGATATCAATTAACTGAGAGGCACTTCTATTGTTAAATGCAAATCGTTTTCTCACGCTACCCATTTTGTCAATAATTTTTATTTCAGTAATTACCGCATTGGCTCCGCTATTCATTTTTGTTGTATTAGTTACTAATGAAACGGTTACATTAC
The DNA here is from genome assembly GCA_039922575.1 of Ginsengibacter sp. Taxonomy (GTDB): domain Bacteria; phylum Bacteroidota; class Bacteroidia; order Chitinophagales; family Chitinophagaceae; genus Ginsengibacter. The sequence continues at coordinate 3,313 of JBDTEK010000355.1, read as the reverse complement.
TACTCGCAGGGTTTGGTGTTACTGCCAGCGTGGTTATCGAAGGATCTGTAGATAATGGAGCCGGGCCTCCCGTACCTATTACCACAGTTTTATAAGTTCCTGTCTGTTGGCCGCACACATTGTCAAATAATATTGTAACAGAGCCACCGGTTGAACCGGTCCAGATAGTTATATTTTCGGTTCCTTGTCCATTCATAATCGTCCATCCTGCAGGCACTATCCAGGTAATGTTAACCGGCGATGGTACCCCTAAGGAAGTTACTCCATAATAATAACCCGCATCTGCGTAAACAGTACCGGCACCGATCACTTTGTAGGACGAAATATTGGGTGCTCCAATAGATATTGTTTTCGTAACATTTATGGGAGTGCCGCAATTATCATTTGTGGATGCTGATAATATGAAAATCCCTCCCCCCCATGTAGCCGTTACATAACCAGATGGCGTTACTGTGGCTATATTCGGATTAGAAACACTCCAGGTTACTGGTGAACCCACTGGCACACCGTGTAATTTATAAATTGCAGAGGAACATAAATAATCAGGCCCGAATATGGACATGCCTAGGTCTCCAATAGATTGAAATAATGCAGAAACGTTTGTTGTATTTGTAGTCATAACTCCGGAATTACTTGGGTCAAGCCAGTTGCTTAATCTAGTCGAATTCGTTCCTCCTCCTGCCCAGGAGATGTCGAACCTTCCATAATTAGTTCCGCCTGTTGGCTGGTTGCACGGGGGACTTGAAGGTTGGGTATTAGAAAATAATTGACCAACTACTCTATGATTTATATCGAATAACGGAGAGCCAGATGAACCACCTTCTGCTGTGCCTTGGTCCCACACAACACGCCATGCCGTATTTGCAAATGTCCTAACATTGCCAATTGAAGCCGGATTATTTTCAATACTAATTTTCATAATGTCTCCCAGTGGATGATGAATACCCACAGAACTACTTGGAGGAGTGGTTGAGCGACTCCACCCAAGAAGCGTCAAGTTAGCATTTGTTGGAATAGTTTGGTTTAATTCTAATAAGGCAAAATCTGATTGCTCCCATCGAGCCCTAATTACAGCTCCATTAAATAATAAAGTTGAAGTTGTATTGGTTGTCGGAGTACAGGCAGAGCTAAACCATAAAAATTCGAAAGTAGAATTATTCGTATTGATTAAATTCCCGTTCTGAAAAATACAATGATTTGCTGTAAGAATATATGGCCTATTGGTATTGCATGTATTCATAATTAAAGCGGCAGAACACCATCCTCCACCTTCATCAACAACTTGAGCAACTGCTCGTCTTTCTTGTTCCCATCCCGGTATGCACGTAACATTTATATTACAAGAACTGGAAAGCCCGAATCCAGGACCCATTATAGAATCTTTATTTGAAAAAGAGAGTTTGGGATTTATTCCATACAAAATCTTTCGAATGTGCAATTCATTTGACTTTTCTTCAGCGATAGGAGTTTTGAATTCTAGGATAATTGTGGAACCACCGAAAACATTGGAACCCCATAGTATATTCTTTTCAATGTTTTCTTTTTTAGTGATTGGACCCGTAATTACAGTCCCATCTAAATTGTAAATGTATAATTCTGCATTGTTTGAAAGTTTCAATTTATCAAAATAGACCGCAATAGAATTTGCTTTTTTGGCGGTAATTTTTATTCTATTTATACGTTGATTACCATTTGTTTCCCACAGCCCTTGTTCAAAAGGGGAAATATCAACAATGATTGGCTCCGCAAATTTTGATATTTTTTCGCTTTGCCATTTCTTAAGCACAACACCTACGTCAATTTCAGGAATGATAACCTCTGTATCTAAAGTTTTCATTCCTGTAATGCCATGTGAAGAAACTTTAGACTCAACAAATTTGTTAATAGAAACTTGTGCTATTAAATTATATGAAAGTAAAAGGTAGCTTGAAATTAAAATAACATATTTCATATTTTGGGTTTTAGCGTGTGAATGAATATTTAACTCCAATGCCATAAGCATCGAAATTTCGTGTATTGCTTTCATTTTCTTTTTCTTCTAAGAACCTGTCCTTTTTATAATTATTATAGATTCGCACAAAAGGTTCAACCGCTATAATATTTTTTGAAAAAGTTCTTGACAGGCTTATAAAAAAGTTTATAGAATTACCAAAATAGCTAAACCCATTAAACGTGGTATTAGCTCCTTCAAATGGTACAGCTCCATTATATTTCCTTTTAAAAGAAAAATTGAATAAGTGTTCTGCTCCAATGCCAAGTGTTAACTTCTTACTCTGAGAAACATGATAGGCTATTCCTAATGGTAACCTAATTAATGAATAATTGTAATTTTTTGTATAAGTGCCGATAGGCAAGCTATCTGTTCCAACATTTAAAGCCTGGTGGTTATATCCTCTTTTTATATTGAAGCGGTTTCGAAAAAAACCTGTCCCTGTATAAACTGCAAATTCTTGAATTTTAAAATCTATCAATGCATCTATCCCAAAATTAAAGGCTGTTGCTTTTTGAACTTCAGTCCCCCAGGAACGTAAGATTTCTGCTCTTTGGTTATCAAGTTGAAGCGGCATTCTCAATTGAAACTGGAGGCTACTTGTTTGGGAAAATGCCAAACAGAGGAAATGAAAGAATAAGCATAAAAGTGATATTTTTTTCATATAGATTTTTTTTCGGTAATTTTCATTTCTCTTACTTACTTTCTTTTAATTTAAAAGAGTGTTGCGACGGATAGAATCCATTTTAATTACAATAATCTTTTTAAACTAATATGATACATATGTAAAAACAATCTTTGTTTCATAAAATTATCTTTCAAATAATTTTTGATAAAATCTAAGATTTATTAGTAGGACAACAATTCTATGACAATCGATGCATGATTGAAATTTTATATTGACTTTACTGCTTATAATTTTTGCAGTTAATGTCAAATATTCTTCTAAAACAAAAGCAAAGCAATAAGATTAGCGTATTGCCCATAAAGATTTATTGTTCATAATTAAATAATTTATTGAATAAAAAAGTTTGTCAGTTTGAGAACTGAAATGATCTTGGCGGCAATGTGGTAATCGTAAAAATAGTATTGCGGATACAATGACAGATGTCAATATCTCTACAGTTGATTTTGAGATGGTTAGTTTTTAGCATTTAATAAAATTTAAAAGGACGATTACTTTTCTAAAATATTCTGATAACGGTTTTACACCATTACCGGTATTTTGGCAATTATCCTTTCTTTTGGTATCTTAATAATTCCATCGCGTAAACATAGCTACAAAATATACAAGCCGCAATAGCAACTTTTATGGTTATACTC